>NZ_JBWQXL010000042.1:0-54793 GCF_056620565.1 Nostoc sp. LEGE 12454 | reverse complement strand
GCCCCTCTGCCTCATGTGCCTCTTGTGCCTAATGCCCTTCATCTCTACTTAACTGGAATAACTTCAAACTGGAAAGTACCGATCAAACGGTTATCAATATAGACTTCTATTCTATGCTTACCAACCGGATCGCCAGGGGCGATTGTCCAAAAATTCTCAATTACACCTTCTGGATCTGACTGTGTGCGTCGTGTTACAGATGTCTTGCCGTCTGCTGATATTGAGAAATCTTCACCATTATCTGTACCCCAAGTTTCTGGAGGTTTTGGTAAATACAAGACTTCACGCCATTTCACTTCACCTTGGTAGTTTTTGAGTTTAATCCGCCACCCGTAGGTGTTTCCTTCCTGAAGTGGCACTCTTGTTGTCTGGAAAATGGTAACGTTTCCTTTGGAGTCAACTCTCTTCAGACCAAACTCGGTGTTACTGACAGTAATTTGTTTTGTATTCGTTGACGCCGGAGATGATATGGCATTTTCTACCAAAACAGAAGTAGCGTTGATTGGCTTAGAACCGATGACCCCAGATATTAGCCAAAAAGCAGCTAGCACAGCAGTAGTAGTCCAAATTCTCATTAGTATGGTTTTCCTGTCAGACTTTTGGTACTTATTCAAGTAATCTGCCATGTTTTCCGGGTCAAGGCTAGCGATGGTTAGACAAAGACGAAATTGCTTTCAGAAATTTGGCGGATTTAATCAACCCACTGACTTTGGTCAACATCCAATTTAAAATCAGTAAATCATAATCTTGGCGAAAGGCAAACCATTGCGCCGTCGTTTTCCCATCTGTGTAGGCGTAGCGGTCACTTCGGCTGCGCTCAGTGACCGCCGTAGGCATCGCATCTACTGCATACCCATTCCTCACCGTCTTACTCTACAAGACACTTCACGAACGGGATAGTGTGGCATGGATATAGTATTCTGAATCCTGAATTCTGACTCCTTCTTTATCTCTTCCTTTTCTAATCACACTTTGCACATGAGATACCAAGTTGGCGGTAGCCTCCACAGTGACGATCCCAGCTATGTTGTGCGTCAGGCAGACGAAAAACTTTATACAAGTCTGAAAGATGGTGATTTTTGCTACGTATTCAACTCCCGCCAAATGGGTAAATCATCCCTACTACAGCGAATAAGTCGTCGTCTCAAGTCAGAAGGCTATAAATGTGTTTACTTAGATGTGACGCAATTGGGTAGCGAAGATACCACATCAGCACAGTGGTATAAGGGAATCATTGTCAGCATTTTCTACGGGTTAAATCTGGCGGAACACGTCAACTTTAAGCAATGGTGGAATATGCAAACAGGTCTTTCTCCTGTACAAAAACTACACCAGTTTGTTGAGGAAGTATTGCTGCCAAATGTCAAGAGCGATTGTGAAGGAGACGGCAAGGCTAAAGGCATTTTTATTTTAATTGATGAAATTGATAGTTTGCTGAGTTTGAATTTTCCCGTCAATGACTTTTTTGCCTGGATTCGTCATTGCTACAATCAGCAGGCACACGATCCGAATTTTAAACGTCTGGGATTTGCATTGTTTGGAGTCGCCAGTCCATCTGATTTAATTGCTGACAAACGCCGGACACCTTTTAATATTGGGACAGCTATTGAGTTATACGGCTTTCGATTGGATGAAGCTAGCCCATTGCTAAATGGGTTAAAAGGAGCAATCAGTCAACCAGAAGTTGTGCTGCAAGAGGCGATCTATTGGACAGGAGGACAACCGTTTCTCACTCAAAAACTCTGTCAATTAATTCTCCAAGCTGCCTTAAAGACATCAGAGCGGAAAATTTTCCTACCCTCAAAAACTGAGGCGTATTGGGTAGAAGAATTGGTGCGATCGCAGATTATCCAACATTGGGAATCACAAGATGAACCCGAACACCTCCGCACGATTCGCGATCGCTTACTTTTCAACCAACAACAAACTGGAAGGTTACTGAGTCTTTATCAGCAGATATTGCAAGCCGAGGAAATAGAGGATGGGGGGATGGGTGGATGGGGAGACGCAAAAAGGAAAGATACTAGCGACTTTTTGCATCTTCTACTTCCAATATCTCCAGTGCCTACCGATGATAGTCGAGAACAGACGGAGCTTTTACTATCGGGATTGGTCGAGAAGTACAATGGCTATCTCAGAATTAAAAATCCGATCTACCGGAATATTTTCAATACTGAATGGGTGTTAAAGCAATTAGACAATTTGCGCCCTTATTCACAGCCATTCAATGCTTGGGTAGCATCGGGCTTTCAAGATGAGTCACGCCTGCTGCGAGGGAATGCCTTACAAGAGGTTTTAGATTGGACTCAGCGTAAAAGTCTCAGCGATTTGGACTATCGATTTTTAGCAGCCAGCCAAGAATTAGAGCGTCGGGAAGCTCAACAAAAAATGGAAGTAGAACGGCTCAAAGAAACTGAAGCGCGATTGGCGAGCGAGCAAAAGAGCGCTCGGCTTCAGCGACGACTCTTATTAGGGGTAAGCTTGGCCCTACTAGCAGTTATTGTCTTGGGGTTCACAACAATCTACGCCGATCGACAAGCATCACTGAATGAGGTACGAGCGATCGCATCTGCTTCCAATGGGAGTTTTAATTCCAATCAACACTTAGATGCATTGGTACAAGCAATCCGAGCCTCTCATCTAGCATCGATCGCACAGTCAAGCTCTGGAAGCGGGATGCAACACTGGTGAGAACGCTACCACATACTGCAACCATACAAAGCGTCCGCTTCAGCCCGGATAGCCGCTGGATAGTCGCTGCCGGTATTGATGACACTATCCGTCTTTGGACGATCGATGGTAAATTGTCAACCATCTTCAAAGGGCACAAATCTGCGGTGTGGCGAGTTGCCTTTAGCCCCGATGGCAAAACCCTCGCCTCTGGCGGAGATGACCAACTTGTGATTATGTGGGATATCCAACAAATTCTCCATCTCAACCTGCTGAAATACAGTTGTGATTGGGTACGGGATTATTTAAAGACTAATATAACAGTAGAAAAGAGCGATCGCTCTCTTTGCAATTACAGCCTTTTTCATTGATTTGAACCATAATACCTTGTTGGGGCGGCTGCAAAACAATACCTGTGAATTAAATTATCAAGCCACTTTGAAGCAATTCCAACAAACAAAACTCCTTGAATACAATTACTGACGAAATTTACACGGAAATTTAAATTTGAACAATTAGTTTGTTTAGCTGAATCTTTGATTAACAATAATTAAAAAACATCAAAAATTCTATGCTTAAACCGCTCAGATACATTAGTATTTTCCTGATTACAGCCTGTTTACTACTTGCTTGTAATACTTCCGTACCAACTGAAGTAAAACGCCCTCCATTGAAAGTAATATTTGGATCTTTTGTTGGAGAGCTTCCAGGCATCATTGCTCAAAAAAAAGGATTCTTCAAAGCCCAAGGGGTAGATGTGGAACTAATTCATACACAATACGCCCAATTGGAACAAGCAAACTTCAATGCGGGTAAGTATGATGGGATTACATCGTCATTGGGAAATTTTATCATCTTGAGTGCCACAAATCCAGATATACAAGGCGCGATTGTTATAGATGAATCAATAGGAGCAGATGTGGTAGTCGCCCAATCAAAAATTAAAACCGTCGCTGATTTGAAAAAGAAAAAGCTGGGTGCAAATCTAGGTGGTTTTAGCGAAGTTTTCGTGACTGAAATGTTGAAAACTGCCAATTTAACCAGTGATGATGTGAACTTAGTTCAATTAGAGGCTTTAGAAATTCCTCAACGCCTGAAAAATAATACAATTCAAGCCGGACACACTTGGGAACCCTATCTCTCTGAAGTGATGAGATTAGGGGGAAATATCCTATTTACTAGCAAGCAAACCCCTGGCTTGATTTTAGATTTAATTATCTTTCGCGGTGAGACAATCCGCGATCGCCCCGAAGACATTCGGGCATTTGTGCGAGGATGGCTGCAAGCCTCGACCTACTGGAAAGCAAATGTTGAGGAAGGAAAAGCGATCGTCAGCAAAGCGTTAAAAATTCCGATCGATACTCTCTCTCTAGAGGGAATAAATTTAACTGATTTAGGTGAAAATCAAAAATATTTTCAATCTAACAACCCTAACTCCATTTACAAAACTGCGAAGATATATGCAGACTTTTTTATTCGCTCTGGAAACATTACACGTATTCCTGAGCTAAAAAGTTTGTTCAATTCTTCCTTCTTGAATCCCCCCTAGTTTGAAGCTATGCAGCACTCCTTTTTTGACAGCATCCGTACAAAGTTGATCGCCTCGTTTCTTGTTGTTGCTTTGATTCCGTTGCTGTTATTGGCATTTGTCAACAAACAGACAACCGAAAAAGCACTAACTGACAACGCCCGACAAGCCCTATCTGCGGCGGCTAACGAAACCGCTAACAGAATAGATGCCTTTATTGATGGAAATCTCAATGCCGTGCGCGTGGAGGCGATTTTACCAGGTTTGGCACGCTACCTCAGCCTAACTCCAAAACAGCGAGATGACAGCCCCGAAATGCAATTGGCGACAGAAACATTAATCCGTCTCAGTCGCAAAGATATGCTCAATATTCTCTCTTATGCTTTGCTCGACTTAAACGGGAAAAATGTATTAGATACACGTACACTGAATATTGGCAAAGATGAATCAGTTGAAAATTATTTTAAAAAACCGCTACAAACTGGTTTCTCCTTTGTTTCTAGCATGAAGCGATCGCCGACAATTCCCGATCTTATTACCCTCTTTTTTAGTAGTCCAGTTCGCAATGCCAAGGGAGATATATTGGGTATATTGCGTGTTTCATACAATGCGACTGTTGTTCAGCAGTTAGTAACTCGACAAACCGAACGGGCTGGGGAAAAATCTTTTGCGATTCTTTTAGATGACAATAATATTTATCTAGCACATAGCACTGCACCAAAACTGCTTTTTAAATCAATTGTGCCTCTGCCTGACGATGTTGTAACTCAACTGCAACAGGAAGGTCGTTTGCCTAATTCTTCTGTCAAAGAATTGGCAACTAATGAGTCAAAACTTAAACAAGCATTAGATAATAAACAGTCGTATTTAATTGCATCCTTGGAAGCAACAGGCGATTGGGTTAATCTGATTGCGATCGCTCGTTTGCAATATAAACCTTGGTCTGTGTTGTTTGCACGACCCTTTGCCGTTGCTCTAGCACCTGTAGAAAAGCAAATTCGTGACACAATTTTTCTATTTGCATTTATCGCTGGAGTAGTGACAATCATCGCTTTTGTGATTGGACAATTGCTAACAAAGCCAATAATTCACCTTACCAATATAGTTTTTCAGTTTACCGCAGGTAACTTAGATATCCGCGCCAAAAATAAATCAAAAGACGAAATAGGTCAACTTGCAAAATCGTTTAACAACATGGCACTTCAGTTACAAACATCTTTGGAAACTTTGGAACAACGGGTACAGGAGAGAACAGCAGAGTTAGCCATTGCTAAAGAAAAAGCCGAAGTAGCAAATCAAGCTAAAAGTTTATTTATTGCAAATATGAGTCATGAGTTGCGATCGCCCCTCAATGCTGTTCTAGGTTTTTCTCAGTTAATGTTACGGGCTAAAAACTTGCCTGCCGAGCATTATGAAAATGCTGGGATCATTTATCACAGTGGTGATTATTTATTAACGCTCATCAATAATATTCTCGATTTATCAAAAATAGAAGCGGGGAAAACTACTCTTAATCCTAAAGACT
Source organism: Nostoc sp. LEGE 12454 (assembly GCF_056620565.1). NCBI lineage: Bacteria > Bacillati > Cyanobacteriota > Cyanophyceae > Nostocales > Nostocaceae > Nostoc > Nostoc sp. LEGE 12454. Next base: position 49,070 of record NZ_JBWQXL010000042.1, on the reverse strand, counting down.
TCGATCTATATCGCTTGCTAGATGACTTAGAAGATATGCTTCATTTACAGGCAAGTAATCAAGGCTTAAATTTAATATTTCAGTGTAGTAAAAATGTTCCATGTTATATTTGCACAGATGAGTTAAAACTCCGGCAAGTATTAATTAATTTGATTACTAATGCCATCAAGTTTACTCAAAAAGGAACAATTAGTTTAACCGTAAATAATACTAGTGAAGAAATTACAGATATTTTAACTCTTGATTTTCAAGTCTGCGATACAGGAGTGGGGATTGCAGCCGCAGAATTACCCAAATTATTTAATGCTTTTTCTCAAGCACAAGCTGGAAAAGAATCCCAAGAAGGAACGGGTTTAGGTTTAGCAATTAGTCACAAGTTTATTCAGTTAATGGGAGGAGATATTTCTGTTGAAAGTAAATTAGGTGTCGGGACAACTTTTAAATTTTATATTCAAGCAAGGTTAGGTCAACAAATTAATAACAGTACTTTAGAAGTACATCCAAAAGTATTAGAACTTGCACCAGGACAATCTATATATAAACTATTAATAGTAGATGATAAACCTATTAATCGCAAATTATTAATTAAACTTTTACAACCGTTAGGGTTTGAAATGAAAGAAGCTAGTAATGGCAAAGAAGCGATCGCTATTTGGAATGAATGGGAACCCCACCTGATTTGGATGGATATGCGAATGCCTGTTATGGACGGTTACGAAGCTACAAAATATATCAAGTCCACTACCAAGGGGAATGCTACAGCTATAATTGCTCTGACGGCAAGTGTTTTAGAAGAAGAAAAAGCGATCGTTCTTTCAGCCGGATGTGATGACTTTCTCCGCAAACCTTTTGCAGAACATACAATTTTTGACACACTAGCCAAACATCTTGGTGTCAAATATATATTTGCTGAAAATAATTATTCAAATTTGGAATATACAGAAAAAAATCCTTTAACATCCAAAAATCTAGTTTGTATGTCTCAAGAATGGATTAATCAGTTCTATGAAGCTGCATTAGAAGCAAATACTAATCGTGTCATAGAATTAATTAGAGATATTCCCAAAACAGAAACTTTTTTAATTAAATCTTTAACAAAACTTGCTCGTCAATTTGAATTTGAGGAATTAGTTGATTTAGTCGAACCCCTGAGAAGCAATGAATCTTAATTATGATAAAGAAAATAAAGGTAATATTCTCCTAGTAGATGACAATCCCAAAAATTTACATTTATTAAGTGATTGTCTGGTCAAACTCGGCTACACTGTTCGCAGTGTCACAAGTGGACGGATGGCACTAAAAACAGTAAAGGCGAAGCGACCAGATATCATTCTTTTAGATATCAAGATGCCAGAAATGGATGGCTATGAAGTTTGTAGAACTCTGAAAGCCGATGAAGTTCTACGCACTATTCCCGTTATTTTTATTAGTGCTTTAGATGATGTGTTCGATAAAGTAACAGCCTTTGAGTCAGGGGGCATAGACTACATCACTAAACCCTTTCAGATGGAAGAAGTTGTAGCGCGTCTAGAAAATCAGTTAACCATTCAACGCCAGCAACGGCTTCTAGAACAAGAAAATATTAAACGTAGGGAAACAGAAGAGATACTGTATCAGTCTAGGGCAATCCTAGCCAGTATTTTGAATAGTTCGCTAGATGGTGTAGCCGCTATGCAAGCTGTTCGCAACCCTGCAACCGGAGACATTGAGGATTTTCGTTGCTTAGTTATCAATCCTGTCATTGCTAGAGCCTTCGGAAGCAAATGTGAAGAGATGATTGGCAAATTACTATTCAAAGAATTCTTAGCTCATCTAGAACCAGAACTCTTTAATCACTTCGTTAATCTTGTCGAAACGGGGGAAGCTTTAAAACGAGATTTCTACCATCCATTAGGCAATTCTTGCTGGTATCACTTTGTTGCAGTCAAACTAGATGATGGTTTTGCTATTACCATACGCGACATCACTGGACGTAAACAAATTGAATTGGCTCTCCAAGATGCAAATCAAAAACTAGAACAACTGGCAAATTTAGATGGCTTGACTCAGCTGGCTAACCGTCGTTGCTTTGACGCACGACTCAAAGCAGAATGGAGACGCCTTGCACGAGAACAACAACCCTTGTCACTGATTATATTTGACGTTGATAAATTCAAACTTTACAACGATTACTATGGTCATCTTGCAGGCGATGATTGTCTAATGAGGATAGCGCAAACAGTGCAACAGACAATTCATCGTCCTGCCGATTTGGTGGCGCGTTACGGTGGAGAAGAATTTTTGGTACTCTTGCCCAATACTGACTTAGCGGGAGCGATTAAAGTAGCGGAAAGTATTCAGCAAGCAATTCATACTCTGGCTATTCCCCATCTACAGTCTGATGTCAAGAATATCATCACCGTTAGTTTAGGAATTACCTCTCGCATACCTATTTGGAACATCAGGCCAGACACACTCATTGCTTCAGCAGATAAAGCACTGTACCGTGCCAAACAAAATGGGCGCGATCGCTATTGTAATGATTAAAACATTTTTTATGGCAATACCTTCATTCCCGCCATTACTACATCAGTAACAATCGCATCCGAAGCTTTTTTCTTAAATTAGACTAACTTACAAGCACGTTGCAACGCTTGCTCAAGTAAAGATTGATATTCTTTATCCCCAACCCGATAAGCGCCAAACCTTTCCAAATGGGGATTCATCATTTGAGCATCAAAAAACACAAATTTCCTCTGACGCAATCTTTCCACCAACTTAACCATCGCTACCTTTGAGCCTTCGGGAATGCGGTAAAACATCGACTCGCCAATAAAAGCTCCACCAATCACAATCCCTAAAATTCCTCCAGCTAATTCGTCACCCTGCCAAGTTTCAAAACTATAAGCATAACCACTCTGATAAAGCAGCCAGTAAATCTTTTGCAATTCCGGTGAAATCCAAGTTGTCTCTCTGTCAGCACAGCCAGCCACCACAGCTTGAAAGTCCCGATTAATCGCCACAGTAAACCGTTCTTGATTCAAAACGCGCTGCAAAGACTTGGGATAACGAAACCGCTCATCCAATGGAATAAAAGTCCGATCGCGACTTCCGTACCAATTCAGGCGATCGCGCTCATCAGCCATGAGAAAATAACCTTGTGCATAACCCTCAACAATAGCCGCGATATCATATTGCATAAATAAATATAAAAAAACACTAGAGAAACGCAATTTGATGCTAAAAAATCAACCTTAGCGTTCCTCTGCGTTTCCCTCCGCGTCCCTCTGCGTTTAAAAAAGATGACTCAACCAATTCCACCCATCACCCTACCACCGCCCGAAAACCCTCTACTCGAAGGTGAATGGTTACGAGAACGCTTACAACGGTGGCTAGATACAGAATTTATCCCCGAAGCAGTCAACCAAAATATTGCTCAACGAGCCGCACAGATTTTTGTGCGTCAACGGATGGAAGGAGAAAATGACCTTGGTTCTCTGGTAATTGCCATTGTTACAGAGATGCAGTCCTATGATTTTTCCAATAGCTTCTATGGAGAGTTTGCGATCGCCAACGCCGTCAGCGATCTACTCTTAGAAAGTCTGGGAATTGATAAGTGTTGTGGTCAATAATATTTTGTCATTTGTCATTTGTCCTTTGTCATTTGTTCTTTACCAATGACTAATGACTAATGACTAATGACTCTTGACTACCAACTAGACTTAACAACTCCAGGTAAAAGACCTTCATGTGCCCATTCTCGTAGTACGTTCCGAGACAACCCAAAATCGCGGTAAACACCTCTAGAACGACCAGTCAACCAGCAACGGTTGCGGTGGCGGGTGGGCGCACTATTCCGGGGTAGCTGTTGAATTTTCCGGTGGATTTCTAGTTTATCCAAAGGAGATGCTGCATTTCTGAACTCTTCTAAGAGAGCTTCCCGCTTGTCAGCATACTTTTCGATCAACTTGGTGCGCTTTTTCTCGCGCTCAATCATGCTCTTTTTTGCCATATATTCTCTAACTTATTTAAAGACACCGTTTTCCATTCTACAGTCTCTCTATCAATTCTGGGGTTACTTGTGTCGCTTACCCTACAACCACTGGCTTATTTGCAGCAGGACATAAATCGGCAAGTTCGCAAGCAACGCAGACGGGAGAGCGGGCTTTACAAATCGCACGACCGTGATAAATCAGCCCAATTGACCAATTTTCCCAATCAGGCTGAGGCAACAAACCCATTAAATCTTGCTCAATCCGAACGGGGTCTGTATGTTCAGTTAAACCCAAACGTTCGGACAGGCGCTTGACGTGAGTATCTACCGTCACGCCAGCATTAATGCCATAAGCATGAGCTAGGACTACATTTGCTGTCTTGCGCGCCACACCGGGAAGCTTTAATAATTGCTCCATCTGGTTGGGGACAACAGAGTTAAACTCAGTGACAATCATCCGACAGGCAGCTTGAATGTTCTTGGCTTTATTGCGATAAAACCCGGTTGAACGCACCAAAGTTTCTAACTCTACCAAGTCAGCGATCGCTAAACTCTCAGCATCAGGAAACTTACCAAATAAAGCTGGTGTCACCTTATTCACTCGCTCATCAGTACATTGAGCGGAGAGAATCGTTGCCACCAACAATTGTACTGGCGTTGAGTAGTTCAAAGAGCAAGTAGCATCTGGATAAAGACGCTTCAGACGAGCTAAAATTTCAATCGCTCGTTGCTTTTTAGATAACGATTTGCGGGTAGTAACGCTCACTGGAATAATTTTTGTACCCACTCCAATTGGCTAGTTAATTGAGTGGTTTCTTTGACTATCAGAAAAATTCCCAACCCTAAGAGTAACACCAAACCAGTTTGCATTACACCTTCTTGAATCCGGGAGGGTACAGGCTTACCGCGTAAACCTTCAATCAGCAGAAAAGCGAGTTGTCCGCCATCCAAAGCGGGTAAAGGCAAAATGTTGATAATAGCCAAGTTAATGCTGATAATTGCCGCAAAAGACAACAGATTCACGCTATTGTCTTCAGCTAATTTTGCACCTATTTTGACAATATTAACTGGGCCAGAAACTTGTCCAGCAGTTTGTTGAAAGTTGGTAATTAACTGCCCAAAACCGCTGAGTGTCCCAACAAATAATTGTTGAAATCTATTAGCAGCAAGACCGAAAATTTCAAAAGGACTATTCGGCCGGCGATAAACTGCTGTAGCATTTGGACTAAGCGCCACACCAACTACACCTTTGCCATCGGCTCCCAATTTTGGTGTTAATTTCAGGGTTTGTTGTTGGTTTTCACGCAGAATTTTCAGTTCGATTTGCTGATTGGGATGAGTTTGAATTTCTTTAGTCAGCAAAGGAGTTGATTTATCAGAAGCCGGGAGTTCTTGGCCGTTAACAGCCAGAATAATATCTCCTTCCCGAATTCCTGCTTGATAGGCAACAGATTCTTGATTAACAGGCTGTACAGCAACACCAGCTTTATAGGTTAATTCCTTGGGAATGCCGACAATACCCAATTGCAGAGCCAACACCAAGTAGGCAAATATTAAATTGGCGATTACTCCAGCACTGATAACGATCGCTCGGTCTAAAACTGGACGGTTACGCAGCAGATTTGGGTCATTGGGTGGAACATCGCTATCGGGGTCATCATCGGGAAAGCCGACAAAGCCGCCCAAGGGAAAGGCACGGACAGCATATTCGGTTTGCGAACCTTGGTACTTTAAAAGAACTGGACCAAAACCCAAAGAAAAACGGTTAACGAGAATGCCTTGAGAACGGGCTGCAACAAAATGTCCCAACTCGTGTACCAAGATCAAAACAGCCAAGACTGCGATCGCTGCTAAAACTGACATAGAGTAAATTGTGAAGATATTAAGCTATAGTTATCTCCATTCTAATTGGGCATTGGGCATTGGGCATTGGGTATTGGTCATTGGTCATTGGTCATTAGTTTTTAACAAAGGACAAAGGACAAATGACTAATGACAAATTATAAAACTTCACGTCCCAAGTAAGGTTGCAACACTTCTGGTATCTTCACCGTTCCATCGGGTTGTTGATAATTCTCCAAAATTGCTGCCATCGTCCGCCCCACAGCCAAACCCGAACCATTGAGGGTATGTACGAACTGAGTACCTTTCTTCCCTGCCTCTTTGAAACGAATATCAGCCCGTCGTGCCTGGAAATCTATAGTATTGGAACAGCTAGAAATTTCGCGATATTTGCCAGAAGAGGGCAACCAAACCTCTAAATCATAAGTTTTGGTAGAGGCAAATCCCAAATCTCCAGTACTTAAATTTACTACTCGGTAAGGCAACTTCAATGCCTGTAAAATTGCTTCTGCATTCCCTACCAATTTCTCCAATTCATCAAAAGACGTACTGGGTTCGACAAACTTCACCATTTCCACCTTGTTAAATTGATGGAGGCGAATTAATCCTCGCATATCGCGCCCATAACTACCAGCTTCGCGGCGAAAACAGGGAGTAAAAGCACAGTGGTAAATAGGCAAATCTTCAGCAGCGAGAATTTCACCTCGGTAGAGATTTGTAACTGGAACTTCAGCTGTCGGAATCAGCCATAAGTCATCATCAGCGCATTTAAAGCTTTCTTCCGCAAACTTGGGTAACTGACCGGTCGCTGTCAAAGACTCAGTGTTAACTAATAGTGGCGGACTGACTTCCACATACCCAGCTTGAGTATGGAGACTCAGCATAAATTGAATTAATGCCCTCTCGAATGCCGCACCAGCACCCATCAATGTCACAAAGCGACTTTGGGCAACTTTTACAGCCCGTTCAACATTGAGAATACCCAGCTTTTCGCCAATTTCCCAGTGAGGGAGAATATTCGGGTTTTGGGGAATGTACTCATCACCCCAACGCCGCACTTCTACGTTATCTTCCTCATTCTTACCAAGGGGTGTAGAGTCGCTTGGCAAGTTGGGAAGTGCCAACACAAGTTGAGCAATTTCAGCTTTGAGGTCTTTTTCTTGGGGTTCTAGTTGGCTCAACGTCACTTTTACAGAGTTACCTTCATCCCGCAAAGCTTGAATTTCTGGGTCTTGAGGATTGATCCCAGATTTAATCTTCTGACCGACAATTTTACCAATTTCGTTGCTACGGGCTTGGAGTTGACTACGCGTCCCCTCAAGTTCCCGTTGTTGCCGATCTAACAGTAATATCGGTTCGATGTCGTATTTACCACTACGACTATTCAATCGTTCTTGAACTAATTGCGGATTTTCCCGTATTTGCTTGATATCCAGCACAGATTTTTCTCAGTTTTTAGCCTATTATCTACCTGCCAACACATCAGCATATACTGATTTTGGCTTGCTGTGAGCAGAAAAGCAACCATTTAAATTTTGTCCTGCCAATCTGGCCAGAGCTAGAAAAATTTAAAACCCAAAATTTAGTATTAATCTTCCGATTTTCTGGATTCCTGAGTGTTTGCAGGTGAGGGTAGCCAGTAGGCAAGTACGCCTGATAAACCACTCCAGTAAACTGCCTGGTTTTGACTATAATCGCGTTCCATAAAGATTAGGGAACTACATAATCCAATCATCAATGTGCTAAAAAGTACTTGTATACCAAACTTCCAGATTTCTAGTTTTTTCTTAGTGTAAGACTTCTAATAAAAATTAATTTACCCTGATAACGATTCTAATATCACTCTTTAGATGGTTGTTAATATTAAGTAACTAGTATTACTCTTCACGCTGTAATTTAATTTAATAATTTCGGAAAAGTACAATCAACATATTTAAATTATTGCTATACAACCTTTGAAAAGGAGGAGAAAAGAAGTCAAAAGAATTGCTGATTTTTGACTATTACCTTTTCTTCTGACTGCCTTTTCTAAGGTCGGTTAATGCGATTGAGTAACCAAAGCGACGCCACCAGCCCTGCAAAGTGGGCTGAGACAGTGTTGGTGTTTGCCTGTACTACAAGCATATCTAGACCGCTAATAATTCGGGTAGGGTCAAAAAATTGGGTAGTTATTGCTTGTGGAGATATGGAGCGTGCTACTAGTGTGCCAACGATCGCTTGCGCCCCCAAAAGAGTCACCAGCGTTCCTCCTAAATTTACCCACACCCCTAAGCGTAATACTTGCACAGTCTCGCTTTTGCGAGGGCGGTTGCTAGGATTGGAGGATTCCAATTGCTTGCCAATTCTCGTGTAACGGTAAGCTAAATAAATCCCCCCACCTAAAACAACCAATCCACAAATTGCTAAAAATACGCCAAAGCCAGTTCCAGGATTATTACTAGGACTGCCAGTTCTTTGATTAAAGATGGCGAACAGCAGCACAATTATGCTAGAAACAACGCCTAGTACTAGCTGAATCCAGAAGCTAATCCAACCTGTAAGGCGAAAAGTTTGGGCAATTGCCCTAAGACTTGAGGAAGATGATGGGGCATCGGGAGTTTGTGACATAGCGATCGCTAATATGCTGAGTGCTTGATAAAAGAAGGCGAGGAGGAGAGGACGAAGGGATAGCGAGGACACGGAGAGTTCTTTCCCTACGTCTCCCCTCTCCTGTCTTCTTTCCCCTATGTTTAGCGCCTTCTTTGATAAATTTACTATCACACTTGTCAAATAAGACAAGAAATTCTGCGATCGAGGAAATCAGAAATGGTTACTGCTTAAGTATGTCTACCGACGTAGCAGCTCGATCTCAGATATATCCCTTAGCTTAATATTTTAGAATTTGCATTGGGAAAATCACTGTAAAACAAAGTGTTTATTAAGCTTTACAGACAAAATAGCATTTTACCTGTAAAATTTCTTCGATGGCATTTTATTGCTTAAGCAGCTCGGCATCAGTTAACACCAAGATACTGAGTCTCTCATTGTCTGTTCGCTCCTCACCACACCGTATCGAGCTTGAGTAGGGGTACATTGTTTTGTGCCCCTAAAACTCGCAAACTCGCCCCACAACTTCACAGGCGTGGGTAATTGTTTGATGTTTACGCAGATGTTTACGCAATGGATATCTAGTCTAAGTAGCTTTATATGTATTACTCACGTAGTAGTAGCACTGTATACTGTCTACAAGGATTGTAGACTTTACCCTAAGGCATTTTTTTAGCCATTCACTAACCATGAAACTTGAGGATATATATCAATTTTTTGAGAATCCTCCGCCAACTTACCTTTGTCAGGAACTAGCAGTTTGTTACATACTGTCTGTTTTATTACAAGGTGAATCCTACGGAACCGAGTTGATTGAGCAATTAGAAACTGAGTATCCCGTCTATCGGCTTTCAGATACCGTACTTTACAGTGCAATCAAATTTCTAGAAGACCAAAAGGCAATCACTGGATATTGGAAGAAACTCGAAGGACGGGGGCGCCCCAGGCGGATGTACCAAGTTTCTCCCGAATGGCAAGTTCAAGCTCAGGATTTAGCTTTTCTTTGGCAAGACTACATCAACGGGAGGAAAAAGTAACGAATCATTGATAATGAATAAGTCTCCTCCAGTCAAACACTAACAATTAGTTATGGATACTGCTATTCTGCCATCTACGTTCCTGCTAACCTTGTTGTTATCGGTTGGGCTGTTTTTCTTTATTCGTGCCTCGACTAAAGACCGCATAGAAATAGCGCAACTGGTATCTGAGCAAGATGAAGCTGTTTTAATGTCTCAATTAAAAGAGTACTTTCGATCGCGGTCTTACCGAGTGGCAGCGGTAGACCGAGAACAAAATCAGGTAACTTTTGAAGGTAATGTTCGTCCCAGCTGGTTCTTAGCTATATTTCTAACTTTATTGACAGCTACTGGGATTGTTTGTCTATCTTTGGTGGCATACCTGCTTTTTCCTAACCTCAGTACCTTTGTTTTGGCGATGGTACTGCTGTCGCCTTTAAGTGGTCTATTTTATTGGAAAAAATCTGGAAGACTTGAGAAGGTGTCGCTCAAAGTAGAAACAACTCAGAGCGAACAAACCTCCTCAAGTAAGATAACTGTAGTCGCCCATCGAGATGAACTCAGCGAGTTGCAGAGGACTCTACAGCTCAAGCCTGGGAAATAATTGTTGATTGTTGCGACCATCTCTTAACTATGATATGCAGACTTCTGACCTAACCTACTCTTTAGGCAATGGAAAGTAGTTAGGAGAAAATCAAGACTGCTGCTTTGCCAGTTTTCCCCACGACTTTGGTCGTGGGGAAAAATTTAAATTCATTAACTTAAATTCATTGACAGAGCTTACTTAACCATCTACGGCATAAGAGCGCAACTTCACTAGCACTTTTAGACGCGCTTGGCTCTATACCCACTCCCTTCTGCATCATCAAAATAGTATCAACCCATGCAATCTAGCGTGGTTTGAGACAAGTTTACTTTCCAACTGCCTGGACTAGATTTACTGGCAAATCAGCTACAAACTAAAAAAAAATTAAATTTTGCATAAACTTAGCAATTTTGCCAGTTAATAATAGTCAGGAGCCACATTCAATGCCTAAGATGACCATTAATTAGGTTCACCTACTAGCTAAAGCAAGAGGTTCCTGACCTGGCGAAGGTTCTAACACCCTCAAACTAGGAAACAAGAAATGGTTTTCCTCTACGTATTGAGCACCAAACAGTCCCTTTTCTGCCCAGAAATAACGATCTGTAGTGTGTTCATTTCGCTTTACAAGTAGCAACGCTGGTGGCAAAATCCCTTCAGCTTGAATGAATCTTCTCGCTGCTGTGACAGGCTTTTCTTCGCCACTTTCGATGCTATATTGAGGCACGTGCTCCAAAATGCGCCGTCCTTCCTGACGACGACGACTCTTCCTTTTGCGTCTCCTTGCCAATCTATTGTCCTCCTCTTTCAAGCTATAGATTGTAGTGATAGCTACAAAATCCGTCGTCATTATATAGGTTCTAGTTCAGAATATCAATAGTTTTTAACCTTTTAATATAAGAAAGTTAATATCTTTGAAACATCAAGAAAATAAAATCACGTAAGAATATAATCCCCTAGTAGAAACCATCTCTAAGAAAATTTTAGTTAAGCTTTATTAAATGAGTGAGGTAAAAATTAAGTATCCTCTCTTACATCATGCCTCAAAATCTATAATCTTGAGCAAGAGCTAAAAAATGTTAATGTCTGCCAGTTCTGATTTTCTTGCTCTGTGTCGAGAGCAAATAGCGCTACTAACCCAAGGGCTAGGAGCAACTTTAAGTATTGTGTACCTAACACAAGAATTGGTAGATACTCCTTCTGGCGATGCCAAACTGATTCCTGTGGTAATTTACCCGGAAACAGCATTATTGCCGCCAGGAGAGGAAACTATTGAAGCGACGGCATACAAGCAACTTCAACTTGGAAATGCGTTTATATTACCCAATCATCAGGGAAGGTTATTGACACCGGGTTCAGAATCTCCAACTTCGTCACGGGAGTCTGAGATACCAGATGCGTCTCAAGCCGACCTCAAAGAGGAATATCTACTTCGTAGCAACCAAATTGTTTTACCTCTGATTTATGAGGGTGTGATGATGGGGTTACTAGTGACGGGTAGGAAAGATCGGGTATGGAATGAACACGAGCAAAGTCAGATTCAACGGATAGCCCAAACATTAGCGATCGCTTGTATTTTAGATCAGCGGCGAGCATGGTTTGAGCAACAGTTGCGCGAGCAACAAATTCTCCAAGAAAAACAGCGGGATTTGCTGGATAACCTATTGCATCAGTTTCGTAACCCATTAACGGCGTTACGGACTTTTGGCAAACTGCTATTGAAACGACTACGACCAGCAGACGCTAATCGGGATGTGGCAAATAGTATTGTCAGAGAAAGCGATCGCCTTAAAGAATTACTGCAACAATTTGAACAAGTAATTGACTTGACAGAGGCAGATTTAGCACCACTACATCTGCCGGAAGATGGAGTATTTGTAGAAGCAACTATCCAAAAAGACGCTAAACCGCCGCTATTATTACCGGGAACGGGAGACAAAGCAGTTGACTGCTCCCTAGCAGATATATTAGAACCATTATTAATATCAGCCAAAGCGATCGCCCAAGAGCGAAACCTAAAACTAATAACTGAAATTAAAGAGAATTCATCTCTAGTACGTGCCAATGTCAAAGCATTACGAGAGGTGTTAACTAACATTATTGATAATGCTTTGAAATACACTCCCACCGGGGGCAAAATTTTGATTCAAGCGGGGCAAGAAAAAGCTAATTTTCAGGGAATAGTCATTAGTGATAACGGGCCTGGCATCCCACCCCAGGATTTAGAACATCTAGGAGAACGGCATTATCGGGGTGTACAAGCGCAAACAGAAATTCCCGGCACAGGTTTGGGGTTAGCGATCGCTAAACAATTAATAGAGCAAATGCAGGGCGAAATTGAGGTTTTCAGCCCTGCTATCAACTCTAAATTCACTTCACCCAATGCGCCGGGAACTACATTTATTATTTGGTTGCCGGAAGTTCAAAATTAGTCATTTGTCCTTTGTCCTTTGTAAATACTAATGACTAATGACTAATGACTATCTTAGTGAAACCAACAAGTTTTGATTGATGGTCATTTGTAAATCGGTATTTGGGTCAATGGCGATTAAGTCAACACTATTTTTACCGAAGAACAGACCAACCAACGCACCGATACCAGCGCCACCCAAGACTTCTTCTGTGGCAATGGCGCGATCGCCTGTGACAGCAGATACCGCAGTTGCCGCACCTGCGCCTAATACAGTATTCTTGATAATTGAACCAAGACTAGTACCCTTCTTGACGGTTTCAGTTTTGGTAATCACGTCAGAAGTAGCGTTCAGCTGATACTCTTGACCACTGGTCAAAACCAGTTTCTCAGCAACGAATTGAGAACCACCTGTAGCAGGTTTGAGTTGACCAACAACTTGACTACCAGCAGGAATCACTACGGCTCCGTCTTGCGTCACCACATTTTGGGATACTGTCAATGTCAAGGGTGATGTTTCATCCTTTGTAACTAGAATTTTTTCTGCCTTGTCATACTTCACAGGAATAGCAGTCCCTTGAGCAATTGTCACTGATGTGGGTGTTGGAGTAGTAGATCCGACAGCCACAACATAAGGTGAGTTAATTGCTGAGGCTTGATTAGAACTAACTAATGCTTGGTAGATAAAAGCTGCTACCTGGGCGCGAGTGGCGGTTGCAGTTGGATTCAGGAAGTTCACATTCGGATAGTTCACCACAATTTTCCTTTCAGTTGCTGCGGCGATCGGGCTACGGGCATAGCTAGCGATGTTAGAGGCATCGTTGAAGTATTGCAGAGTGCTTTCGGTATTACCGCTAGGAGTATATTCCAAACCGTTAGCGAGGGAAACTAAAACCTGTTCGCGGGGAATAGCTTGATTAGGCTCAAAGCGATTTCCAGGATAACCAGATAAGAAACCAATGGTATAAGCTTGCTGAATGGCACTGGATGCCCAATAGTTGCTAGGTACATCAGCAAAACTGATTGGCTGCCGTTGCTGGGCTTTTTGGAAAGCTTTGTTAACCATCGCGGCAAATTGAGCGCGTGTCACCGGTTCTTCTGGGCGGAAACTACCATCAGGAAATCCGGCAATTACACCTCGCTGAGACAATTGTTGAATAAATTGTGCCGCCCAATAGTTAGATGAAACATCAGAAAAAGTCGTTTGAGCTAAAGATGGTGAAGCTGTAATGAAAGGTGCTACAGTACCGACTGTGACGCTCAAAGCCATGAGTGCAGCTGTTCTAGATTGCCAACGATTTAAGTTAAACATTATTTTTTTGCTCCAGTTATATTATTTTTTTACTGTTAATTACTTAGACATTGACTAAAGTACAAGGTTCCTAACTTTTCTAGTTTTGGTCAAAACCATTACTTTAGTCATACAGTCATAATTAAAAAAAAATCTATGCCAAATGAATTAGCTAATAAAAGTAATGTCATCACCCAATTACCTATTAGCAAATTTCTAAAAATATAGATACTGAGGGAGACGATTTAGAGAAAAAATAGTTGCTGTTAAATAGAAAATTTTATGGTTAAAAGTAAAGGCGATCGCACACTCTAGTTAAAGTGGCGATCGCCTATCGAATAACTGTCTAAGTCAACAGATTCTAATTGTTACTGATATAGGTGTTAAAGTCGTAGACCCGACAACCACCGTATACGGCGAGTTAATTGCTAAGTCTTAACACAACATAAGGCGAGTTAATTGCTGAGGCTTGATTAGAACTAACCAATGCTTGGTAGATAAAAGCTGCTACTTGCGCCCGTGTAGCAGTTGCGGTTGGATTGAGTGACTTCACATTTGGATAGTTCACCACAATTTGCTTTTCGGTTGCTGCTGCGATCGGGCTACGGGCATAGCTAGCGATCTTAGGGGCATCGTTGAAGTATTGCAGAGTGCTTTCGGTATTACCACTGGGACTATATTTCAGACCGTTGGCGAGGGCAACCAAAACCTGCTCGCGGGGAATAGCCTGGTTAGGCTCAAAGCGATTTCCAGGATAACCAGATAAGAAACCAATGGTATAAGCTTGCTGAATCGCACTGGATGCCCAATAGTTGCTAGGTACATCAGCAAAATTGATTGCTGGTCGTTGCTGGGCTTTTTGGAAAGCTTTGTCGACCATTGCGGCAAATTGAGCGCGTGTCACCGGTTCTTCAGGGCGGAAGCTACCATCGGGAAATCCGGCAATTACACCTTGCTGAGACAATTGTTGAATAAATTGTGCCGCCCAATAGTTAGATGAAACATCAGAAAAAGCAGTTTGAGCTGAAGATAGCGGGGAACATCCCACTTTGATAAGTGTGTCTTGCAAAGGATAATTCACTGGATCGCAAACAAAATCTGCTGACTTAGCCTCTATAGATGTCCGCGTTGGCGGATTTTGTTTATCTAATTCTGATTTCCAATCGTCAGAGATTTTTTCGAGAGTGGGATGCTTACTTAAAAACTCTGAGTCTGCAACAATATCGTGAGGCCCCTTAGCAGTTATCTTAGAGCTATTGAGATAGATATTATAATCATAAACAACGTTTTTATTTTTAGTGTTGTTATTAATATTTTTTCCAGGAAAAGCATAGAGAATGTTCCTGAGAATTCTGACATCGGATGAGGTATGAGCAAATATTTGCCCACCATTAAGTTCTGGACTCTGATTATTTAAAAAAGCTGTGTTATTTACAATATCAACATGATCGCTAAAAAAGGCATGAATACCCGATCCACCATTATTAAATGCAAGATTGTTTTTAACTAAAGTACGTCCTTTATATGCACCTAATTTTGAGTTGTCTTGATTTCTTGTACTATCGATAATAATGCCATTACCGTCTGTAATCTTTCCGACTGCAATCCAAGGGATGTACATACGATTGTTGTAGGTCTTGTTGTTGGTAACAAACATCTTGTATCCCTGGTTGTTGTCAGAATTCCAATTACTCAACATTGAAATGCCACTGCAACCATAAACGCTGTACCAGGCATTATTAAATACCACATTGTTATCTATTGTCACATAGTCTGCTTGAATTGCTGAAATACCTGCTCCTCCACAGTCATGCACTTTGTTGTTCAAAATACGGATGTGATGAACATGACCATTCGTTCGACCATCAACGTTGATACAGTTTCCATTTGTCAGTGGATTTTGTTTGTTAGTCTTCTGACTCATCGCGTAATCAAGGGTTATATTGGCATTGTTTCCTATAACCTCTAGCCCGTTGATCTCGATATATGAAGCTTTATTTGAAATCGTGATACCATTCCATATATTGTGCTGAATTTTTGGGAAATGCCCAGGATATGCTTTATACCTAATCCATGCATTTGCAGTTCCAGAACGTTTAATATTTACTACACTCCCAGCTTTGCCTGTATTTTTGTATACTCCGTTCATTATCAATACTGTATCGCCAGGGTTCGTAAGGTCTGCTGCCTTTTGAATTGTTTTAAAGGCAGATGAAGTAGAAAGTCCGCTATTATTGTCGTTTCCAGTACCACTAACATAGTATGTTTTCGGTGTTGAATTCGCGCTGATTAGCTCACGGCTAGATAGGCTCGCTTCCTTGTTAGTGGATACCTGACGGACGTTTTCAACTAAAGATACTTTTATATTGTCTCCCGGAACCAAAAGACTTAATACTACGGGAATTACAAGATATGTGCTTAAATTTAAACCTTGAATTACCATAAGAAAAAGCTCCTCGATCGCTACTACTTAATAAAAGTATCAGGATATTCCATAATTTTGAATACTCTTTTGGATACAGAATACAATAGAGGTAAGTTTTAAATAAGTATTTCAATAAATATTGATACTGATGAAGACGATATAGAGGTGGAATAGTTGCTGTTCAATAGAAGTTTTTAAGGTTAAAAATAAAGGCGATCGCACACTCTAGTTAAAGTGGCGATCGCATATAAGGGATGATTAAATTCACAACTTGAATGAAGTTAAATTTAGTAGCGGGATTGTGGTACTAAATTCAAGTTAGAATTCAGAGTGAGCTTTAAATCCTGTGCAGGTCTGAGGACAAAGGCATTTCCTTCTTTTTTCCGCAATAGCACACTAGCACCCGCACCCGCAGCCGCACCAATAACAGGTTTTAAATCGTCAATTTTGCGATTACCAGTAATTAATGAACCTAAAAGACCAGCACCCCCACCAATAGCTGCGTCAGTTAAAACCTGAGTTGTGTTGGGCTTCTGTGAAACTCTTTGAGTTGTGGTGTATGTCCGAGAAGTTGCATTAATCGACTGACGCTGACCGTTAGAAAATTCTAATTCTTGAGCGACAAATCTTACGCCTTTTCCTTGGTTATCCTCATCTCTTGTATCTCTAGAATAACTATCTAAGTCAACAGATTCTAGCCGTCCATTTATTTTAGTACCAGCAGGAATTAAGACGTTTCTATTTCTGTCGATAATGTCGTTCGCTATTCTCAAGGTTAGAGATTTACTTTCCCCAGGAGCAATAGTAATTGTCTCTTTTTCGTAGGTGACAGGAAGAGCAACTCCAGAAGGAATGGTAACGTTTCCGTATTGCCCAGTTCTGTTTTGATCGATTCTGTATTGAGCATTAGCAGGAGCCAAGCTGAATAGGGGGCTAATGACGCTTGTAGTAACGGCCATTGCCATAAATGCAGCGGTTCCATATTTCCATTGATGTAGGCGAGTCATAAGAGGGTTATCCTTTGTGTATGTGATGTATTTAATGACGAGGATTCACTGAGTTTGTTTCTGACCGTTTTTAAACCTGTCTATAGTCCTATTCCGAAGATAAAAGTACTTATTATGATGGGAAGTCTTTGCGATCGCGTGGGTGTAGCACGTCGTAGACATCGCTGGTCAGAATTTGTATCGTGCTAATGTGCGTTACTAAAATTAGAAGCGAGACACTTATTAAGACGCAAAATGAGTATTATTTTGTTCCCGAATGCTGTTTTATTTTTTATGTCCACATATCTTCAGCCATGAAATAGAGGCGAATGATCTGACTGCGAACTTTATACTTTCATTATAGATTTATTTGCTAAAAATTGAAAAATATTTTTGCTTTCTTAAGGAATGATTTAGTATCTGCTATCTGTGTATTTAAGATTGCTGCTGACGCTGTTTAATCTCTGCGATCGGTAATAGTAAATTATCTTCTATTTGCTGTCGTACTTCACGACTGACATAACAATCGCTATTTAGACAATCTACTAGGAATTTATTGGCATCACAATACTGCTTAAGCAATTCTTTCTGCTTGTCGGTGAACTGCCAATCGTGACCAATATTGCGATACTTAATAAGCACGGGTCTTAATTGCTCTCTCCATTTTAATAGCTTATCCCAAGCCAAAAGCCCATTTTTATCACGTTTGTCATATTGTTTTTTACGTTCATCATATTGTCTTATTGTTTCTAGTGCTAGGCATAATTCTGGATTATTTAGTTGCTCTTTAAGTGGTTGGAGCGCTTTCTGCAACTGGGAGTCAGATATTGAATTCAGGTCAAGGTGATGACAACTATAAGGACGTACAAGATTTAAGTCATCGATTAAAGAAAGGTCAAGACTAAAATCAGGTGCAAAAGCATGAGTTGGGGTTAAAAGGCTATCAATAGTAGTGGCAAGAAGATAACCATGAGCAAATCTTGATTCAAATCTAGATGTGAGATCAAGATACAAGGCACGAACAGCGGATATTTTATAGGGCATTTGAACTGAAAAAGATTTTTGATTAACCCAAGCAAGCAGATGCTGCAATCCTATATCTGAAGATACGAGCACATCAATTTTCTCTTTCATCAATAGCAATAAGCGATCTGCACTTGGTGACATTCCAACCGCCAGCAAAAAGACTTCCCGCCAGCGTTTCTCAGTAATATGGCTAACAAGATTTTGCAGAGCTTCTTCTGATGACTGTCTCACAACCACAAATTCTCTCGCTGTGAAATACTCATGAAATGTCAGGTGAGAAAATGAATAAATTCTTTTCGCTCTTGCTACAACTAGTCCATGATGATGTTCAATTGAACGCAAAACTTGCTCACTGTCAAGTTGCAATGCTTCTTCGTCAGTATTAGCACCAGGTAAATTGCGAATGTATTCGGTAATGTAATGTTCTGCTACTTTCTGCTTGAAGAAATATTCACTCCTTTGAAAAGTAGTCAACGCTATTTTGCTGAGTAAATCTTCTTTACGCTGGATTGATAGCTTTTTGTAAATCTGATTACGTTGAATTCCCCGCTTGGCATCCCATTTTTTCAATAACGCATCCAGTCCTTCTTTGTATAACTCAGAACGATTTGCAGGGAAATCTCCTGACTCTTCAAATGCTAAACAAAGCAACGTCAGCAGCAGAGGACTTGCAGCAAGTTGTTTGATTCGGCTATTCTCTTCAAGACGTTTGATAAAAGTCTCTGGTTTTACAGCTTTATCCTTAAACCAGTTATTGGTAAAGTTAGAAATTTGGTCATCGTCAAAATCAGCAACTTCTACCTCTGTGAACTTCTCAAAGGTATACTCCCGTGCTGCAATACGACAAGTCATCACAAACTGATTTTTTAGGAACCGATCAGAAAACTCACGAATTTCTTTTAAGATGCGATCGCTATCCTCTTCTCTAACCTCATCCAACCCATCAAGTAAAACTAATGCCTTGCCATAAGTTATTACATCTCGAATAGAAAAGATAGGATTTATCGTCTTTTCAGTGATGTATTGCAATAATCCAGGTTTGTTTGCAGCTTCCGCAAAGCTTTTGAGGGTTACAAAAATCGGTACACGTTCAGCCTGAAACTCACCTCCAATACAATGAATTGCTAAATACTTCAAAAATGTGGTTTTACCTGCTCCTGGTTTACCTAAAATCATTAGCTTGGAATACTTCTCAACCGCTTCCAATCCTGGAACTCGTTTTTCAGTAATTTTATTGAGTCCAAAGAGGTCAAAATCCTGGCTCCTACACTGTTGTAATAATTCATCAATTCCTAGCCGTTGTCGCCCAGTGATTTTTTCCAGAATATTAACGCTGGTGTAAATGTCATTCAAGCCAATGGGTTGAGTCATATCTAGCACCCGCATTGTGCCGCAGAGTTGTTGAATGAGGGGTTTTATCTTTTCGCGTACCCCTTGCACGATCGCATCAATATCAATACTGTTATCCTGATTTACCTCTACTTCAGTCGCTGGTTCAGCGACTATTTCTTCCCACTCTAGGTCTAGCCTGTCGCAAATCTGGACAAAGAGATTGCGGTTAACAGGTTTACCTGTAAAGAACTTTCCGATCGGCTGGCGAGTTACTTCTAACTCTTCAGCTAATGCCTTTTGAGTTAAAGAATAACGAATTAAAGCTTTTTTTGCTTTTTGGATACCTTCTAGAGAACAGAAAAGCGATCGCCCGGACATAAGCTAACCATTACACTTTTGCTGATTCTAACTACCAATTTGGCAATTCATCCTCATCGCATACACAACTCACTCATATCTCAAATCTGTATTTAAGCCTAGAACAAACACTCACCTGTCAAAGTATGGATGTAGTGATTCAAACAATTTGCGAGGGAGTCCATGTTATCCAAGAAATTTCCTTCAAGAGATGAAGTGCTGGCTGTCGTAACGCTGATTATGGTGATTGGTTCTCTCACTCTTGCAGTTATCGATGAGAAGAGTCGCCCTCAATTTCTAGATTTAACAAAATTTGCTGTCGGTACATATATTGGATTGTTGATACCTCGGTCAAGGTCAAGCGATCGCAACTAGCCAATGACAATCCTAAATAATTCCTAAGAGACAAGATCCCCGAATTCTTTGAGAAGTCAGGGATCTGTAACTTTCAATTCTCACAAATCAAATAGGAATGTTTTCTTCTCAGTCAATAGAAAAAAATAACGAAAAGCCTCCAGGAAAGTTTCATTTTTCTCCAAAGACAGCAAAACTTTTTCATGCAACAATAAAAATTCACTCATAACATTGTTAATTTTTGTAAAATTGATGTCTTCAAGACTAGAAACCTGATATCTAGATAGCTAAACTAACAAACAGTGCATCTGTACTGTTAATTATTAAAAGTAGATGTGGCGCTATAGGGTGAATGAT
This sequence comes from Nostoc sp. LEGE 12454, assembly GCF_056620565.1. Taxonomy (NCBI): domain Bacteria; kingdom Bacillati; phylum Cyanobacteriota; class Cyanophyceae; order Nostocales; family Nostocaceae; genus Nostoc; species Nostoc sp. LEGE 12454. Next base: position 28,532 of record NZ_JBWQXL010000042.1, on the reverse strand, counting down.
CCCAGTACAACTTATCCTCAAAAACTTCCTCAGTTACCGTGATGCAACTTTAGATTTTGGTGGTTTGCATACGGCTTGTATTTGTGGTTCCAATGGTGCGGGCAAATCCTCCCTTTTAGAAGCAATCACTTGGGCAATTTGGGGCGAAAGCCGCGCCACTGCTGAAGATGATGTCATCTATTCTGGTGCGAAAGAAGTTCGGGTTGATTTTACTTTCCAAAGTAACCAGCAAAAATATCGGGTGATTCGTACCCGAATTCGGGGAGGTACTAGCGTTCTTGAATTTCAAATAGAAATACCATCTGGGTTTCGCTCACTCACTTGCAAAGGGGTAAGAGCGACACAGGATTTGATTTTAGAACACATCAAGCTCGATTACGATACATTTATTAATTCTGCCTACTTACGTCAAGGTCGTGCAGATGAATTCATGCTCAAGCGTCCCACAGAACGCAAAGAAATTTTAGCGGAGTTGTTGAAACTCAATCAGTATGATGATTTAGAAGAACGGGCAAAGGAATCTTCTCGTCAGTTCAAAGCACGGGCAGTAGAGTTAGAGCGTTCTTTGGAGTCGATAAAAATTCAGCTGCAACAACGCGAAATCACCCAAGCGCAAAGAGTGGAGTTAGAAGCCGAACTCAACCAACTGCAACAGGTGCAAGCTTTTGATAATATTCAATTACAAAGTTTGCAAGTTGTCCAGCACCAGCGCCAAAATTGGGAACAACAACTTAATTTTATAAAGCAGCAATACCAAAATCTTACCCAAGACTGCGATCGCCTCCAACAAGAACAATCAGCTATTGGCTCTCAGCTATCAGATTTAGAAAAAATATTACACCAAGAAGCTGAAATTAAAGCTGGATACGCCCAATATCAAAGTCTACAATCTCAAGAAGAAGCTTTTGCTGTCAAATTTGAAAAATACACCCGTGCCCAACAGGATCGCCAACAAAAGCAACAACAGCTAACCAAACAAATTCACGAAATCGAACGGCAACTGCAACAAGCCCAAGCGCAGCTAGAAGCTTTACAGCAGCAAGAGCGAGACATTCAGCAAACTCTCACTAAATCAGGTGAAGTAGAAGTTGCTTTGTCACAGCTAACCGCAGCCCGTCACCATGTTGCTCGTTTAGATGAATTGCAAATGCAAGTGACTCCCTTGTTGCAACAACGAGCAACTTTACAAAGCCAACTCGATCGCACTCATGCTGGTTTATTAGCGCGACTGGAACAACTGCAAAGTACTGAGAACCAATTGCAACGGCAGCACCGCCGCCAACCGCAACTACAACAAGCGGTGATGGATGTGGCAATCCAGATTGAGGAACTGGAGAAAAAGCGAGTTTATCTGCAACGAGTCCAAGAAAAAGGGCAAGAAAGACGGCACTTTATCGAACGTCTGCAAGCTCATCAGCGAGACTATGAAAAACTGCTGGGAGAATTAGAGCAAAAATTGCTTATGCTGCAAAATCCTGAAGCACTTTGTCCATTATGTGAGCGTCCTTTAGACGAACATCACTGGAGTCGGGTAGTGGAAAAAACCCAAAGTGAGTTAGAGGATACTCAAGGGCAGTTTTGGGTAGTGCGGGAACAATTGGCTGTGTCTGACAAAGAAATTCAGACACTCAGGCAGGAATATCGTGATATATCCCAACAATTGGCGGGCTACGATGGTTTACGCGAACAACGGGGACAGTTGGCAGCCCAGTTAGAAGCGACAACAGATGTGCAACAACAGTTACAACAAATTGCTGCTGAAAAACAGCATTTAGAGCGATCGCTCCAAGCTGGTGATTACGCTCCCGATAAACAAGCTGAACTCCGGCAGCTAGACCAATATCTGCAACAAGTTAATTATAATGAACAAGACCACGCCCTTGCCCGAAGCGAAGTTGAGCGGTGGCGATGGGCAGAAATTAAACAAGGGCAAATTAAAGATGCAACTAAGCGACAAGCGCAACTATTAGCCCGAAAACCAGAACTTCAATCCCAAATTGACCAATTACAAGTCAGAATCCAGCAAGATCGGATTGATTCTGAATGTGCTAGACAAATCGCGGCTCTTGAGCGTCACATTACTGAAATTGGCTACAGTTCCGAGCAGCACAACAATCTGCGTATGGCTGCAAAGAAAGCTCAATCTTGGCATTTGCGGTATCAACAACTACTATCAGCCCAGCAGCAGTATCCGCAACTCCAGACGAGATTGCAAGAGTTAGAGGAATCCAGAAGCGCCAGATTAACCGAGCGGCAAAAACTCGGCGGACAAATCGAAAGCATTATTCAGCAACTACAAGCAACAGCTAACCCATCTGCTCAAATTCAAACTTTAGAGCAGCAGTTAGCAATACGTAGACGACAACTTGATGAGCAAATTACAAAGTTGGGGCGTTTAGAACAACTGGCGCATCAACTAGAAACGCTGCAAATTCAATATGACCAACAACAACAGCAATTACAATCTTGCAAGCAGGAATATCGTGTTTATCAGGAATTAGCGCAAGCTTTTGGTAAAAATGGTATTCAAGCACTGATGATTGAGAATGTGTTACCGCAACTGGAAGCCGAGACAAATCAACTACTTTCGCGGCTGAGTGGTAATCAATTTCATGTACAATTTATTACTCAAAAAGCTGGGCGCAGTGCTAAATCAACCAAGAAAAATGCCAAGCTGATAGACACCTTAGATATTTTAATTGCCGATTCTAGAGGAACACGAGCTTATGAAACTTACTCTGGTGGGGAAGCCTTTAGAATTAACTTTGCCATCCGTTTGGCTTTGGCAAAATTATTAGCGCAACGGGCGGGGGCGGCGTTGCAATTGCTGATTGTGGATGAAGGTTTTGGTACACAAGATGCTGAAGGATGCGATCGCTTGATTGCCGCGATTAATGCGATCGCTTCCGATTTTGCCTGCATCCTCACTGTTACCCACATGCCCCACCTCAAAGAAGCCTTCCAAGCTAGGATTGAGGTTAATAAAACTCAGGAAGGTTCACAGTTGAGCTTGTCAATTTAATTGTATTTTACCCGTGCATCCAGACCTAATGAGCGGAGCTTTTTCGTTAGCGTTTCTGCTTGGGCGCGATCGCTAAATGCTCCAGCATTCACATAATCCCCTAAATTGGATTGTTCCGCGACAGCGCTGGGTATATATTGTTGCACTTTACTCAGAGTATCATTACTGGAAATTGGAATTATTACTCTGTAAGGATTATTAGCAACTAATGTATTGCCATTAGTAACAGGTACTACATAGTCATTGGCGGGAGGTAAGGCATAGCGATTAGTGTCAGCTAATACATAATCATTATTTTGAGTATAATTGCCCTCAGTTGAACCATTTAACCCCAATGCTTCCCAAGTTTGCCAATCTACATTTCCAGTAGAATTAATTCGAGAATATTGCTGGAATGCAATCACAGATTGTCTGGTGTAATCGTTGAAAAGTCCATCAGGATTAGCATTAGAGAAACCCAACTGCGCCAAACGCTCTTGAACTACTCTGACATTTTCTCCGCGATCGCCTACAGTTAGATAATTTCTACCTGGTTGTTGAATACCACCTGTAGAGGCTCTACGCACTGAGTCCAAAACTAGGGCATTAGCAATGCCATCAACAGGTAGTCCATTATTTCGCTGGAATGCAATTACAGCTTCTCTAGTCATTGGGCCAACATTCCCAGTGGCATCAGCATTTAAATAACCTAGCTGCCGCAAACGCACTTGCAGTTCTCTCACTTGTTGACTGGAAAGACTCGATCTTCCTGGAGTCGGAGAGGAACCCATTAGTGCGTTCCAAGTTTGTCGATTCACAATCCCGTTAGCAGTTATGCGATAACTTCGCTGGAATGCAATTACAGCATCTTTAGTAATTCGTCCAAAATTCCCAGTGGGATTAGTATTAAAGTAGCCTAACTGCCGTAGACGTTGTTGTAATCTTGTGACGGCTGCACCAGTTTGACCTTGAGAAAGAGTAGGATATTGACCAACTGGCGATCGCGATGCGCTACCGATATTTCTATTAGAACTTCTACTCTGACACGCTCGTTGCAAGGCTCGTTGAGTACTAGCACCCACAACTCCATCAGCCGATATTCTATTAGCTTGCTGGAATTTGATCGTAGCATTTTGAGTCAAGCTAGCAAACTTACCTGTCACTGGGCCGTTAAAATAGCCTAACTTCTTTAAACATCTCTGGCTACTGCTAACTTCAGGCCCATTACTTCCTATTTTCTGAAGTGCTAAAGCTTCTCCAGCAATACTCAGAAGCCCCGTAATTAGAGCCACAGACAAAAGACGCATTGCAGCATCAGTCGATAACTTTTTCCAATTTAAAAATTTAAAATTAACTACGATAGGAACAACCTTGATGCTTTCGGATGCCTCGTAGACTGAGGCAAGCTTGATTAAATGGCTAGCTACCCCTGTTTTCACTTGCTTTTTTCGAGTTAACGCCTATAAAAAAGTATACTACTTGCTATGTGTAATAATTACTTTTCGTATGATTCTTTACAAGTAAGTGTCCTGGGGAGTGGGGAGCAAGGGAGAAGTTGCAGTAAGTTTTTCCCCTCTGCCTCTCTGCCCCTCCGCCTCTTGTGCCCAATACCCCATGCCCCATGCCCAATACCTATTGTTCATCAACTTTTTCAGTATTACCTGCTTTCACCCAACCTTCTTGTTCGCTATCTTCCAAACGGATCTTTTGCCAAGCTTTATCCTCGCTTTCTGACAAAATAATAATTTTTTGATTAAAAGCAACTCCACCAATCTTTTCAGCTTCTTGATTTGGTTGCGATCGCAAACTCAAGCCTTCAGCCCAACTAACACGCCCTTGGTAAGCTCCTGCTGGTAATGGTTTTGATGATGGGGTAGCCTTTGGTGATTCTGTGGGAGTAGAGGTTGGGCTTGGAGACGATTGAGTAGATGTCCCAGATGTAAGAGTGGGCTTATCTCCTCCAGGCTCAGTTTTTTTAGGAGCTTGGGCTTTCACCGAAGGACTATCATTGGAATAAATGGGTTTGGCAGGGGCTATGCCGGTACGATTCATAAAATAGAGTGCAATTGCAGCACCGCCACCTATTAGCACAGCGATCGCTAAGAAGAACCCAAGTATAAACTTTGTTAAGCCAGACAACATAATTAAAACCTGATTATCAAGATTCAAGGGTGTAGGTGAGCCAGTTATCTGCGTATTTTCCCCATTGAGGAGAGTGCTGTTTAACTGGCTCTCAAGGGTTACGAGTCGAGAAGCAAGTAACCTATCAGTATAAGAATCAATAGTCCATAATAATTCATCATTAACTATTGACTTTTGACTAACTGATTATTGTAGCTATGGTGAATAGACATCTGGTGAAATTAAATATGCGTTATCCAAAACCTTTGTAGAGACGCAGGAGTGCTACGTCTCTACATTTATTTTTTTGGGTTCACGTAGTGCGGCGGAGGCGTTCGCTCAAAGGACTGTGTTTAGATGCTAAACGCGCTCTCCCAGCAGCAGCCCATTCTTGGAGTTGCTGAATTTGCTCTACAGCAGTTCGTGCTAAGGGTATGATCTGACTGGCTGCTTCTAAAATGTCGTCGGTAGCAAAGTCGCGGTTTTGGCTAAATCCAATATGCATCGCTTCAATTAAAGTTTGCTCAATCTCGGCCCCAGAAAAATCGGGCGTTTCATAAGCTAACCTTTCGATGTCATAACTTTTCAAGTTATGGGGGCGCAGTCGGGATAAATGAACATCATAAATTGCTTTTCTCTCTTCTTGGGTAGGCAAACCCACAAAGAAAATTTCATCAAATCGCCCCTTGCGGAGCATTTCCGGCGGTAAGGCTTGGATGTCGTTGGCGGTGGCGACGACAAACACAGGTGAGCTTTTTTCGGCTAGCCAGTTAATAAAAGTGCCGAACACACGGCTAGCTGTTCCGGCATCACCTTTACTACCAAGTCCAGCAAAGGCTTTATCTATTTCATCAATCCATAAAATACAAGGAGCGAGAGCTTCAGCTACTTGGATCATTTGGCGAGTCCGAGATTCTGATTCACCCACCAAACCACCAAATAACCTTCCCACATCCAAACGTAGCAGGGGTAAATGCCAATGATGAGCGATCGCTTTTGCCGTTAACGATTTACCTGTTCCCTGAATACCCACCAACATTAAACCACGCGGGTGCGGTAATCCGTACTGTCGCGCTCGATCTGTAAATGAGCCTCCCCGACGAATCAACCAGTCTTTCAAGTTATCCAGTCCGCCAATATCAGAAATTTGCTCAGTGGCAGGGTAGAAGTCCAAGATTTGGGTTTGGCGGATAGTTTGGCGCTTTTCTTCCAAAACCAAATCCACGTCTTCTGGTCGCAATTCTCCGTGGGTTGCGATCGCTTTTGCCAAAACCCGGCGAATCCGTTCCATCGAAAGTCCTTGACAAGAGCGCACCAAATCATCTAAAACTTTGCCAGAAAGGGAATTACCAGTACTTTGTAGTAAGCGTTCTACCTCAGTTTTAATTTCTAGGGCGGCGGGTAAGGGAAACTCGACGACTGTCAACACTTCGGTTAAGTCGTCAGGGATGGCTATGCGTGGTGACAGTAGGACAATATTTTTTGGTTGAGACTTCAGGAGTCTGGACAAGTTGCGGAGTTTGCGAGCGATCGCTACATCATCTAAAAAGCGATGATAATCTCGGAGAATCAATACCGCAGGTGCAGAAGCTGGTAATTTTTCGATAAATTCCAAAGCTTGTAACGGGTTACGTCGTCCAAACCCAACATCATTGGGGTTTCCCTGGTAGCCATCGACAAAATCCCACGTATACACTGGGCGATTACCCTGGTTGGTAGCTTCTTCCCGGATAGCTGCTTCTACCCGCTCCTCTTCGTATGTGGGAATATAAATCAAGGGGTAGCGGGCGCGTAGCAGCAGTTTAAACTCTTCACGGAAGTTCATATATAGCTGTTATTGGTTAGTTTATCTTGAACGCAATGTACAACTTTCTTGGTTCATAAAGCCAATGAGTAATCAGCAAGAACAATACAATATTGCTTTTCTCGTTCAGCAACTATGCACAAGTCAAGATAATGCTGTTCTCAAAGAAACTGCTAATTTAAAATTAAAAACCTAGTAATTTCTAAAAATAATTAATATTTTTTATAACGTAATCTTTGGAAAATGGGTTATTTAATGTTACTTGAAGCAAGAGCTTGTGAAAATTATGATTAACTTAGTTTTAGTAATTGATAAAATACAAAAGTTTTTGATATCTTTTCGATAGAAATATGACTATCAACTCATACCGAAAGTATTTAATAAAATATAAAACAATAAGCCTGTGTAGACAGGCTTAGTTCGTGCAGCCGAAGACTTAAGTCTGACGTAATTATCAAATTACTATCCTGGAAGTTGCTTTTTCAAAGCTTTCAGAGAAGCCCAACGGTTATCAACTGGAGTTTCACGACTATCAGAAGTATCAGCACTATCAACAGTACTACTTACAGGAATACCTGGACAATTGCGATCGCACAGTTGCCGTTGTGGTACTGCCAAGCACATCTGCTCATACAGCCATTCGTTTGGATAAAAATAACCATCGGGCGGTAAACTTTCCAGTAAATCTTCCATAACTACTTCCCTTTCTAAGGGCAAGTCATTTGCCTGATTTGCAGTTTCGTCTAACCAGATGATTTCTTTCGTATCAAGCCCTAAACGGCGATTGTATTGCTGCAAGCAGCGGTTGCAGGTACAAGTAATAATTGCTTCTGCCTGACTAGATACTTGTAAGTAATTACCATGATGCTGTACGCGCACGTAGCCGCGAACTGGTGTCAAAGTTTCCAGACCAGGCAGAAATTCATTAACCTGAACTTCCTCTGTCCGCTCCGGGGCTTGAGTTAGCTGCGGAATATAAATTGCGTCCATAGGATTTGTGAGACATCCTCACTAAAATTTATCTCGATTACCAGCAATTATACTGGTACTGAATCTTTATTTTATCCCTTAAGAACAAGAGAAATTTTGAAATTATATATGGTTATGAGTTTTCAATTAACTCCAAACTCATAACTCCAAACTCCTAACTCCTAACTCCTTCCAACGAAGCTGGACAGACAACCAGATGACGATGTGGTTCTTTACCGCGACTGAAGGTTTCTAAATCTCCAAATTCCTTTAAGAAGGTATGAACTTGTCGCCGTTCAGCAGAACTAAGAGATTTGATTTCCACTTCTCTACCAGAAAAACGCACTTCATCGGCTGCTGCTTCTGCTAATGCACGAATTTCGGCTTCTCTTTTGACCCGATAGCCATTTAACTCAATGGTGTAAGAGGCTTGTTCTTCTGGGGGTTGGCTAAGGTTTAAAACCGAATTTGCTAAATACTGAATCGCATCTAACACAGAACCATCAGCACCAATTAACACCTGGATTTGTTCTGATGTCAAATTGGTTTGGTCAATAGTCAACCAGTAGTTATCTGGTTCTGGAGAATCGCCGTCTTGAGATTGGGCAGTTTCTAAATGACCTTGAATCTCAGCAGGTATTCCAGTGAGTTCCAACAGGGTTTTTAACCACTGCTGACCTCGCTGCATCGGAATGTCGCTCATGATCCCCCTGTTGCCTTTTTCTTAGGACTTTTTGGTTCAAACGGTAATGCTTTTTGTTCTGTGACTGCTGCTTCTTTCTCCTGGGTTGCTACGATTTTTTGCAGTTCTTCTGGTAGAGGTTCGCGGGAGAGAAGATAAGTTTGGGCGGTTTGGAAAATATTACCAATCACCATATACATCAGCACCCCAGCTGGTAGGGGAAAGAACAAGAACATCCCAGAAAAGATGACGGGGGTGATTTTGTTGACTGTATCCTGCTGCGGATTGCCACCGCTGGAATTTTGCCCGGAAAGCATTTGGCTAACATAAAGGCTGATCCCAAAGAAGACAATCATGGCGACGATATCCCAGTGAATTGTGCCATCTGGATCTTGTGCGCCAACCCTGCCTAAAGCATCAATAAATAGAAAGCCTTTTTCTGCTGCTAGTCCAGGAATTGTTCCTTGAATAGTAACTTCTCCTGGTTGCAAGGCTTCTACATTGCCCTGGGCATCAATTTTTATCCTATCTTCACCTTTGGTAATTTTCCAATCAGGAATCAGCTTGTTTTCTGGGTGTTCTGCTAAGAGTACCTGAAATGGCTTACCGTCAACAGTCTGATACTGTATCTTGGTTTGTTCTCCCACCGCTAATTTATTTCCGCTGGGAATAATGGCAGCTACTTTAACGTGTTCCCCATCTGCAACGTAAATATTTTGAGGAGCAGTGGCAAAGGCTTGTGGTTGAATTTGTTCGATTTGTTCTGCGGGAAGAATTTGTAGGTTAACGCTGTAGTTCGCACTTGCAAAAGGCGAACCCCGCAAAGTAGCAAACAGCGCTAATAAAACTGGCATTTGCACTAGTAATGGAAAACAGCCTGCCAAAGGGTTGCCAAATTCTTTTTGGACATTGACCATTTCCTCTTGCTGCTTTTGCGGTTCATCCTTATAGCGCTCTTTGATTTCTGCCATCCGCTTCTGCATCAGAGGTTGTACAATTCGCATTTTCCGCATGTTGCGAATTGAGCCAGCACTCAGGGGATAGAGCGCGAAGCGGACTATCAAGGTCAAAGCAACGATCGCTAATCCGTAGCTAGGCACAATACCATAGAAGAAATCTATGATTGGCAGCATCACGTTGTTCGAGAGAAAGCCGATACCAAAATCCATTATTCTGAATTCAACCTGAGGTACTGTAAACTGAATCTAATTTATCTAAATCATGAATTGTCGGCGACTATCTTTCGCTACGGATAGCCGCACATTCAAATGGAGCATTGGGAATTGGGCATTGGTTCATCTCCCTCATCTTCCCCTAATTCCATCATTGATTAGCAGTCGCACTAAATTCGGGATTTTTCGCAGCAATCCTTTCATTGATATAGTCATAGACTTCGCGAAAATTCGGAATTGCACGCAATTCCAGACGACTGCCGTTTTTTAGGGTGATCGCCATATCTCCCCAAAAGCCGATGCCACGGGGAACTTTGACGATTTTGACAATTTCTGAGTAAATTACGTCAGTGCGATCGCGCCCCTGCCAACCTCCGATCACAGTAATTCGGCGATCGGTGATGCGGAAACGCAGCCACAATGCCCTGACAATTGCTCCAACTGCTAATGGAAGCCCGACAATAGTTAGCCCAATCAGCAGGTTGACAATTAAATCCCCAATATGGGGACCACCTTCATAATAAACATCTTCACGAATTCCCATCGAACACCTCAGCTTGTGCCAACAACTGCTCTAATTCTTGCAGAAATTGTGGGCTTACGCACTTAGATTCTGCTGCTGTGGGTTTGACAATGAATACTAGCCGCCATCCTGGTGATAATTTTGGCAACAGGTTATATAAAGCAGCAGTAATTTGCCGTTTGATTCGGTTGCGAACCACTGCCCTTTTACTGACTTTCGTGCTAATTGAAATACCGATCCGCGTGCTGGCAAGGAGCTTTGAGTCAGTTGCTTGTGTACTCTGGGTGGCAGTGTCCAAAGAAGGTTTCATTGAACACAAGGGCTTTAAGGCTCTCAATGTTAAATAAGAGCCATGACGCCGAATTCCTTCTCGGAAAACTGCCTGGAAATCCTTTCGGGATTTTAGCCGATTTGTTTTGGGCAAAGCCACAGATGCTCTTTTAGCTTGATATGCCCTAAACAGCCAGACGGTGACGCCCCTTTTTTCTTCTAGCGCTAATCACGTTTCTGCCGTCTGGTGTCCGCATCCTGGCGCGAAAACCAGAGGTTCTTTTTCTCTTACGGCTAGTGCCGCCCAGTGTTCTTTTCATACTCTTCTCCTCTTAGGTGATTTTTATAAAAACTCACAATCTCTAATTCTATCACTTTGTTAGGGAATTGGGAATCGCCGATTGGTCATATCCCGACTCCCTATTCTTAAGTGATGCTCAAAATCCATGTTCCCATATAGCGCAGTAGTGGCACATCACCAGGGGAAAGCACTTGACAGTTAAAATAGTAAACTCCGCCGAAGGATGGGTTTTTCACGTTAGATAACACTACTTCGACTGCGCTACCTGCTGGTACTGGCTCTTGAGGATAAATATTAATCAGTTTACCTTCTTTGTCCCACTTCACCTCAGAAAGCGGAACTGCTTTGCCTTTGACTCGGACTTCAATTTTTTTCTGGTCAAAAGTTCCTTTGTAATAATCAGGGTAGGTAATGGCAAATTGACCAACTGCCAATTTCATTCTTTTGGCTGGAATCTTCAATATGTATCGATCCCAACCATTAGCTTGTCCGCCAAAATCTAAGCGGAAGGGTAGCTGATTTTCTTGTTTGACGCCGCTAAACAGCGTAAATCCAGGTAAGCTTTGCGCCAAAGTTAAGGCTGGTAATCCAGTAACCAAAAAGCTAGTCACGGCTAAAGCAGAAAGTAAACGTCGCATAATTGGGCTTCCTCTACGAAAATATAAATCTGTTATCTAAAAATAACTGTGTGTTAGTATTCTTTACTAAACTTTACTACTGGCTTCATGACAATGGACGTTTAATTTTCCAAAAAAGTGCCATCCTGCCTGAAGTTTAGGCAACAAGGAAGTTACTTAGTATTAAAATGCACTTATATTAAATTGACTTCATTACCCTTATGTAGCCATGATTTGATTGCTAAGTTGGGTCAAATTTGAACTAGATATAAACACAGTTGGGGGTTGGATTGTGTTTCTAAATATGTATAAGTGTATCTAAATTTGAGAATTTTGTTATAAAAATTGAGGTGTGCCATCAGCGATCGCCAGTTAAGTTGGGCTAAATTGATTAAAATAAGTTGGATTGGAATCAAAGCCGTAATCATTAAAATTTGATTGGGAAATTATCAAGCTTTCAAAATTCGGTCAATATTACTCTATAAGAAAGGAATACCAAAATTTCTCAATCCCGAAAACAAGCTAAAGATAAAGATGCAAAATTTGGGAATCAATTTAGGATGTGCAATACGTAACCCTGTTTGCAACTATCTGAAAAGATGACATCTGCGAGCGGCAAAGCGGAAAGTCCGATTGGAGGGAACCTCCGCTCAGAACTTTACAAAAAAATGAGGCTTTGTCTAGAGAGCTAAGAGTGGGAGAGGAAAGATTCAAGGTTCAATCTACAAGTAAAATTCATGGCTGATGTTCCTGCCTAAGTACTATGAGTGTGGGACACCCATCATCTGGACAATCGCTTACTTGGCAGAGATTAAGTATTTATCTTCAGGAGATTTCATGAGAATAGCAGTTGCTAAAGAAATTGAAGTTTGTGAACGCCGTGTGGCATTAATTCCTGACACAGTTGCCCGATTGGTAAAACAAGGTTTGGAAGTTTGGGTAGAAGCAGGTGCAGGAGAGCGATCATTTTTTGGCGATCCTGACTATGAAGCCGCAGGAGCCATAATAATCAGCGATACTGCCAAATTATGGGGTGAAACAGATATTCTGCTGAAAGTCAGTCCACCGCAAGAACGAGAAGATGGACGCTCAGAAATTGACTTGTTAAAGGAAGGAGCTGTTTTAGTAAGTTTCCTCAATCCTTTGGGAAATCCCATTGTGGCGCAGCAATTGGCAAATCGGAAAGTCACAGCTTTGAGTATGGAGATGATCCCCCGTACTACCAGGGCGCAAAGTATGGATGCTTTGTCCTCGCAAGCTTCATTAGCAGGTTACAAAGCAGTATTAATTGCGGCAGCTGCATTACCGAAATACTTCCCGATGTTAACCACAGCCGCAGGTACGATCGCTCCAGCGAAAGTATTTATTATGGGCGCTGGTGTAGCGGGATTGCAAGCGATCGCCACCGCTAGACGTTTGGGAGCTGTGGTAGAAGCCTTTGATATTCGTCCTGCCGTCAAAGAAGAAGTGCAAAGCTTAGGGGCAAAATTCGTTGAAGTCAAATTAGACGAAGAAACCGTCGCTGCTGGCGGTTACGCCAAGGAAATTTCTGAGGCTAGCAAACAACGTACCCAAGAAGTTGTCACCGAACACGTCAAAAATTCTGATGTGGTAATTACCACCGCCCAAGTTCCTGGGAGACAAGCACCACGGCTGGTTACAGAAGAAATGGTGGCACAAATGAAACCCGGTTCAGTAATTGTAGATTTGGCTGCCGATCAGGGTGGTAACTGCGCCTGCACAGAACCCGGAAAAGATATTGTATGGAACGGCGTGACAATTATCGGCCCCATCAATCTTCCGTCATCGATGCCAATTCACGCCAGCCAATTGTATGCCAAGAACGTAACATCGTTGATGCAATTGCTAATTAAAGACAAAGCTTTGCAGGTAGACTTTAGCGATGACATCGTTGATGCAGCTTGCGTTACCCACGCTGGTGAAATTCGCAATCAACGAGTGCGGGATGCGCTACAAGCATCGAATACTCAACAACCAGCAGTTAATTAGGGAATGGAAGATCGGGGGGATAAGGGGACAAAGAAAATAACCAATGCCCCATGCCTCATGCCCAATGTCCAATGCCCCATTCCCATTTACACAAGGAGTTTTGATTTCATGACAGAGGCATTACTTGCTGCTTTGTTTGTATTTGTTTTGGCATCTTTTATCGGCTTTGAAGTTATCAACAAAATACCACCAACTTTACACACGCCCCTAATGTCAGGCTCAAACGCGATTTCTGGCATTTCGGTACTTGGGGCAATAGTGGCCTCAGGTGCTAGAGACACAAGTGTGTCAGTAATTCTCGGTTTAATTGCTGTAGTACTAGCTACGGTCAACGTTGTAGGTGGCTTTCTAGTCACAGATAGAATGCTGCAAATGTTCAAGAAGAAGGAGATTAAGGCGTGAGCGACTTTTTACCAACTGGCATTCAGCTGACATATTTAGTCGCTGCATCCTTATTCATTTTTGGTTTGAAAAAGCTGGGATCGCCAGCTACAGCGCGAAACGGTAATGTAATTGCATCTGTGGGGATGCTGCTGGCAATTGTAGCGACAATGCTAGATCGGCATGTGTTGAACTACGAGATGATATTGTTGGGCTTGGCTATTGGATCGGGAATTGGTGCGATCGTTGCCTACAAAGTTCAAATGACGGAAATGCCCCAAATGGTGGGTTTACTCAACGGTTTAGGTGGTGCGGCTTCAGCATTAGTTGCCGTTGCCGAATTCTGGCGATTATTGGATTCTGGCGCACCCGTACCCCTAGATGTGAACATTTCCATGCTATTGGACGTGTTAATCGGTGGTGTTACCTTCACAGGTAGTTTTTTAGCCTTTGCTAAATTGCAAGGTTTAATTAGCGGTTCCCCGATTACATTTCCTTTCCAGCAACCATTTAACCTCTTACTTCTGGGTGCTTATTTGGTAGGTAGTGCCTATTTAATCATCACACCAGATAGTTTACCCATATTCTTGGGAGTGGTAGCTGTTTCCTTAGTGCTGGGTGTGATGTTCGTCATCCCCATTGGTGGCGGCGATATGCCAGTGGTAATTTCGCTGTTGAACTCCTTGTCAGGTGTGGCGGCTGCTGCTGCTGGTTTCGTGGTGATGAACAATATGTTAATCATCGCTGGGGCTTTGGTAGGAGCATCTGGCTTAATCCTTACCGAGATTATGTGTAAGGCAATGAACCGCTCTCTCTTCAGTGTGCTGTTCAGTGCTTTTGGTACAGGTTCTAGTTCTGGTGGTGGTGCTGCTGCTGGTGGTGCAACCGATCAAACTGTCCGCAGTATCGATCCCGAAGAAGGAGCAATGATGTTGGGTTATGCCCGTTCTGTGGTAATTGTGCCTGGTTATGGGATGGCAGTTGCCCAAGCGCAACATAGCGTCCGGGAATTATCAGATCAGTTAGAAAAAATGGGCGTTGATGTCAAGTATGCCATTCACCCCGTTGCTGGGAGAATGCCGGGGCACATGAATGTGTTACTTGCAGAGGCAAATGTGGCTTATACCCAGTTGTACGACATGGATGATATTAATCCCCAGTTTGAACAAGCGGATGTGGCTTTGGTAATTGGGGCAAATGATGTGGTAAATCCGGCGGCGCGAAGTGATGTAAATAGCCCGATTTATGGTATGCCGATTTTGGAAGTAGATCGGGCGAAGCAGACGATTGTAATTAAGCGTGGGATGAGTACGGGTTTTGCCGGTGTAGATAATGAGTTGTTCTACAAGGATAAAACTACGATGCTTTTTGGTAGTGCTAAGGATATGGTGGCGAAGTTGGTTTCGGAAGTGAAGCAACTTTAAGAGAAACGAACCGCGAAGGGCGCGTTCAGGAAGTGTCTCGAAGAGAAGGGCGCGAAGTAAAGAAAGAATGTAGAGAGTTTGCTTGCTTTGGGAGTGTGATGCTTCTGAGGCAAGTTTTTTTGTGGGAAAGTTGCCTCATGCAAAGGCGCAAAGAATAGAAAGTTTATTTATTATAGACTTGATAATGTCCGATAATTTTCACTTTAGTTATTTAACTTGACATTCCATATATGCTCAATTATTTTTGATGAACAAGTTTTAATTTTCTAATTAAAATAATAGAGTTATGTTCAGTCAAGATTTTTTTAATGATGAGCTTCTAGAAAGAATAGTTGATGCATTTTATGGATATGGTAATTATCAAGGGAATTATTGGTTTATTGGTATGGAAGAAGCAGGAGGAGATTTTAACGAAATTAATAACAGAATAAAGAAATGGTCAGAGAGAGAACAGAAGGAAATAGAAGATATTGCAGAATATCATGAAGCTATTGGATATGGGGCGAGTTTTAAACCAGGTGCAAAATTGGATGTGCCAGTCTGGAGGACATTAATTCGTATTATATTGAGTGCTAAAGGAAAAGATAATATTGACCTAGAAGATATTCGTAAATATCAAATAGAGGAACTAGGTAGAAAAGAGAAAGAGACTTGTTTGTTAGAATTATTACCTTTACCTTCACCATCTCTTAAACATTGGATATATGGTGAATATTCTAAGCTTACTTTTTTATCTAATAGAGATACTTATGAAAATTATTGTCTTGAAAAGCGAATAAATCATATTAGTCAAAGAATAAAAGAACATCAACCTAAAGCTGTTGTTTTCTATGGTATAAAATATGAATATTCTTGGAGAACAATAACTGAAAAAATAACTGATGTTGAGTTTTCACCAACTTCAGAAGGTTTCTTAATTTGTAGAAATAGTCAGACTGTGTTTGTTATAGCTAAACATCCTGTAGCTATAGGTGTAACAAATGAATATTTCCATAATATTGGTAGATCAATTACTACTAAAATAGCGGAAAAACCATTATTTGCGTAGTTTGTGGCTCGTTTAAAAAAGGTGATCGTCAAAACTCCACAGTGCGATGCGATCGCTCTTTTCTTCTCTGTGTTCTCTGCGCCTCTGTGGTAGCCTATGGCAAGCCCTCCGGGTTCAGCAGTCGCTCATGGGGGAAACCCCCAAGACCGCGCTGCTTCACCGCTTTGCGTCTAGGTTAAAAAAGCGTGGGTATCGGCTGTAAAATATCCACACTGGGTAGGTGTTGGCGTAGCCTCTCATAGAGAATGCATCGCCTATCTTTCCTAACTAATTGTCCGTTTCATTGGAATTTGTATCCAGAACTCACAGCCATTAGCAGGTTCAGAAACACACTTGATAGTACCGCCGTGTTTTTCTACAATAATTTGGTAACTAATAGATAACCCCAAACCAGTACCTTGTCCAGGTTGTTTCGTGGTAAAGAAAGGTTCAAAAATGCGCGATCGCACAATCTCTGGAATCCCACAACCATTATCAGCAATCCAAATCAAAACAATATTCTCTTCTATAACTTCTGTACGTATCCAAATTTTAGGATTGTCAATTCTTTTTCCACTAATTGCTGAGTTTTCCAGTGCATCAATCGCGTTGTTGAGAATATTCATAAACACCTGATTCATCTGGGCTGCATAGCAGACTACTGGAGGCAATTCACCATATTGCTTAACTACCTCAATCGCAAAAGTATTAGTTTCTGGTTGTAGTCGATGTTGTAAAATTAGCAAAGTACTGTCGATACCTTCATGAAGGTCAACGGGCTTCATTCCTGATTCGTCAAGCCGAGAAAAACTTCGTAATGACAAGACTAATTGAGAAATTCGCTCTGTCCCCATCTTCATTGAAGTAAGAATTTTGGGCAAGTCATCATTAATGAAATCTAAATCTAGTGCTGCTACTTGCTTTTGAATTTCTCCTGTTGCTTTAGGATACTGTTTTTGATAAAGGCGCAGTAATTTAAATAAATTTTCGGTATGTTCAGTAACATAAGTGATATTCCCATAAATGAAACTAATCGGGTTATTAATTTCATGTGCTACACCAGCAACTAACTGCCCTAAGCCTGCCATTTTTTCACTTTGAATTAACTGGCTCTGAGTGTGCTGTAATTCCTTCAGAGTCTGGGTCAGTTCTTCTTTTTGACATTGAGTTTGTTCTAGTAATTCCGCTTGCTGAAGTCCTACGCCTAACTGAGTACCAATTTGCATCAACAAATCTACTTCATCTTCTTGCCAATCACGGGGTTTGATATTTTGATAAGCTGCTAGCAATCCCCAAAGTTTCTCACCCTGAAAAATCGGCACAATCATATATGCCCTAGCCTCCATAAGTTCAATCAGGGCAATATAAGGAATAGAATCATCGGTGCTGTAAATATCCTTAATAACAAGAGTTTTACCATTAGCAAAATCCCCACCTTGGGTTTCTTGCAAGTAATTACTTGCATCGGCGTAGCCCGCACTTCGACTTGGCTCAGTGACCATCGTAGACATTGCAGGTACAATTTCCTTTACTGGTGTCCAACCTTCGGCTAAAGATTCAGCAACAAATTTGCCACTCCAATCAGTCCCGAATCGATATATTGTCACTCGATCAACTTCCAATAGCCGTCGGACTTCTTCTGTACTGGTGGCAAAAATGGTGTCAATATCAAGAGAGTGACGGATTTTCTCCACTGTTGCAGCTAAAGCCTTCTGTCTTTCAGCTGCTTTCCGTTCTCGCTCGGCGGCTTGAGCCAGTTTTTGGGCTTGCACCTGCATCTGTGTCAAGGATTCAGCTTGCTGTAATGCTACCCCCAATTGAACGCCAACTTGTGCTAGTAAGTTGATTTCTTCATCTTGCCAATAACGGGGTTGGGAGTTTTGATAAGCTACTAGCAATCCCCACAGCTTTTCACCCTGAGAAATTGGTACAAAAACTTCATTACGTGCATACTTACCCGCTTGTTTTCCTTGCACGAGAACGCGTTCTGTTACAGGCTGCGGCTTAACAATTGGTGTCCAGCCATCAACAATGGAATCAGCCACAAATTCGCCACTCCAATCAGGATAGAAGCGATAAATTGCGACTCGTTCCACTTCTAATAGCCGACGAACTTCTTGAGTAGTGGTTTTAAATATGGCTTCAATTTCAAGTGACTGACGAATTTTTTCTACTGTGTGCGCCAACGCCCTTTGCCTTTCAGCAGCTTTGCTGATGTCTGCTGCTTGGATTTGCATTTGTTGGATAAATTCCGCTTGCTGCAAAGCCACACCTAGTTGAGTACCCACTTGGGTAAGCAAGTAAACCTCATCTTTTTGCCAATCACGAGCACCAGCATTTTGGTAAGCTGCTAGCAAGCCCCAGAGCTTCTGACCGTGGTAAATAGCAACGATCGCATAAGCTCTTGCTTGATATATCTCTAAAATTTTAATGTAGCAGTCACTAAAGCCTGAATTGTAAATATCATTACAAATTCGGTACACTTCACACTGAGTGAAGCTCCCACCCTCTGTATCTTGTAAATAGGTATCAGCGACTGGAGGTTTAGCTAAATCTTTGGCACTACATTCGCTGACATTCTCTTTCAATTCCGGTCGTTGCGACTGTTGCTCTATGAGGGAAACCCAACCCTCTGCCACTGATTCAAACACGAATTCACCACTCCAATCGGGATTGAAGCGATAAATAGCCACGCGATCGGCATTTAGCAGCTGCCTAAGTTCTGCGGTGGTTGTATGGAAAATGCTTTCCAAGTCTAGGGACTGGCGAATTTTCTCAATGGTGATAGCTATGGTTTTCTGCCATTGGGCTGCTTTTTCTCTGGCTTTTGCTTGTGCTAGTTCTGCTGATTGTAGTTTGACTTGTTCCAGGAAATCTGCCTGCTGTAAAGCAACTCCTAGATGTTCGGCGATTAATTGCACAAACTCAATTTCTGATGCTTCCCATTGTCGAGGATTACCACACTGATGAATACACAACAATCCCCATAAATCTTTACCTTTGATCAAGGGGGCAATTATACTGGCACGTACTTGGAATTTTTCCAGAATCTGGATGTAGCAATCACTGGCATTAACTTGATAAATATCAGCTATTGCTCGAATTCGACCTTGCTGATAAAGTCCTGCGAACTCCTCACTAAAGCAGTGGTCGCGCAGTTTGGCTGCTAATGCCGAATCCCATTCGGTTGCCACATCTTCATAGATAAATTCTCCTTCCCATGCCAATTCAGGATAAAAACGAAACACGCCAACCCGATCGCTTTTCAGAAGTTGGCGGACTTCAGTAACTGTAATTTTGAAGATAGTTTCTATGTCTAGAGACTCCCGAATACGGGCAATAACTCCAGATAAGGCTTTTTGTTGCTCATTCTGACGTAAGGAGCATGTTACATCTGAATGAGATTCTTGCCGTTCTGAATTTGGTTGTATGGATTGAGTAGTAGAGGAGTTTTCCATTCCCAGTGGGACTTTAAATATTGAAAGTCTTCTATTTCATGATTCCCGTTGCGATCGCAAAGGTAACAATTATTTCCTGGGAATGTCATAAAAACAATGTAAGGACGCGATACAATCGTGTCCCTACAAAAAGATTTTCAATTACGAGAAAACTATCGCCGCTTGGGAGTGGCGCTGCGGGTAGTGCGTTTTTCTTCATCTCGGCGACGGCGATCGCGCCAATCTGCCAGGGTTAAATAACCAATACCACCAGTGACTACTACGAGCAGCACTACAGCAAATAAAGCTAAAATACTCAAGAATGGACTTTCCACAATGCCTCTATAGTCCGTTACGTCCCCACACTACCATTGCAATTGACCAAGTAAACACAACTAACAACGATACCCAACCTAGTGTCAAAATCTCCATAGTCCCACTTTTCAAATAATTACAAAAGGTTTCTAATACTTATCATACAGGGATTGGGCAGGCTGAGATTTTTTTATCAATCAGATTGTAAGTTTGGCGTGCGATGTCTACGATGGGGTACGCCTACACAAAAAAGACACCAACTTTTCTTGATACGTTAGAACTTTAAGCAACGATAAACACGAATGTAAAAAAGTAGCGATCGCGCTTTCTGACTTAATGATTTGGGAATACTAGGGCTATGCGTATATATCTCCAATCCAGCAACCCCTAATATCATGCCGACATTTTTCAACTATCCTTTCCACTCCAACGGTTTTGTTCCTCACGGGCATTGTTATCTCTGGCAAACTGGATTAGTTTGGCTGCACATTATTTCTGATGCCACGATCGCTCTAGCCTATTATTCTATTCCTTTCCTACTGATTTACTTTGTTTCTAAGCGTAAAGACGTTCCTTTTAATGGAGTCTTTTTGTTATTTGGTGCTTTTATCATTGCTTGCGGTACTGGACACTTGATGGATATTTGGACGCTTTGGCATCCAAATTATTGGGTTGCAGGTAGTTTAAAAGCTCTAACTGCCATTATTTCGATATATACGGCATTTGCGTTATTTTATCTCATGCCTCAAGCTCTAACACTACCTAGTCCAGCTCAGTTAGAAGTTATTAATCGAGCGCTTTCAACTGAAATTGTCGAGCGCAAGCGCATTGAAAAAGATTTACGCCTTGCAGAAGAAGTTGCTCAAAATTCCAGCCAAGCCAAGAGTGAATTTCTCGCCAATATGAGTCATGAACTACGCACACCTCTTAATGGTATTTTGGGCTATACACAAATTCTTCAACGCACAGAATCTTTAAGTGAGAAAGGACGCAAAGGAGTCAGCATCATTTATCAATGTGGTTCTCATCTTTTAACCCTAATTAATGATGTTCTGGATCTCTCCAAAATAGAAGCCCGGAAACTAGAATTGTATTCTGTTGATTTCTACTTACCTGCCTTTATAGATAGCGTGACTGAAATTTCCCGCATCCGGGCAGAACAAAAGGTGATTGCATTTCACGTCCAACTAGATCCTGATTTGCCAACGGGCATTCATACTGATGAAAAACGGTTGCGGCAAGTACTGATTAACTTGCTTAGTAATGCGATTAAATTTACTAATGAAGGCAGTGTCACCTTCAAAGTTAAGGTCATTGCTAAACAATCAAACACTAATGGACACACTAACTACAAAATTCGCTTTGAGATAATAGATACTGGTGCGGGGATAATTCCTGAACAAGCGCAGAAAATCTTCCAACCCTTTGAACAAGTAGGAAATCAAAAACGACAATCTGAAGGTACAGGCTTGGGATTAGCAATCAGTCAAAACATTGTTTTGTTGATGGGTGGTCAGATTCAAGTACAAAGTGAATTTGGCAAAGGAAGTACTTTCTGGTTTGAGGCAGAATTTCCAGAATCTAAAGACTGGGCAAAGGTTTCTAGAGTGGTTGAGCAAGGAACTATTATTGGTTATCAAGGACAAAACCGTACCATTTTGATTGCGGATGACAAATGGGAAAATCGATCGGTAATTGTAAATTTACTAGAGCCAGTTGGGTTTACTGTTGTAGAAGCAAGTCAAGGTCAGGAAGGATGGGAAAAGGCTCTAGCCCACAAACCAGACTTGATTATCACTGATCTCGTGATGCCTATATTGAATGGATTTGAGTTGATCGAACGTTTGCGTCAGTCTGAGCAATTTAAAGAGATTGCTGTCATCGCTTCCTCAGCCAGTGTGTTTGCGGCCGACCAGTACAAGAGTATTGATGTAGGTGCAAATGCATTTCTACCAAAGCCTGTAGAAGCTGAAACGCTGCTGGAAATGCTACGACAGTTTTTGCTACTGGAATGGATTTTTGACGTGAAGCTAGATGAAATCAAAAAAATCAATATAGATGCTTTGAATCGACCAAATGAGATGATTTATCCTGCACAAGAGGTTTTGCAAGATTTACTTGAACTAACGCAAGACGGTGATATCCAAAAAGTTTTGGAACTGGCCGAGGAACTTTCTAAATATGATGAACATTTAAGCATTTTTGTCCAGCAAATCGTCCAGCTTGCTAGTAATTTCCAACTCAAACGTTTGGAAACTTTTATTCAACAATATATCAATTAATTTGAGTTAAATTTCAATTGTTAATTCATCATGCTTAAGACCTCAAATATCGGATTTATTTTGATTGTGGATGATAATCCCACAAATTTATCTCTCCTGTGTGAAGCGCTCAATAGTGAGGGTTTTCGTTTTCGGGTTGCAGTCGATGGAGAAAGTGCGATCGCCCAAGCCGAACGCAATCAACCAGAGTTGATTTTGCTGGATGTACAAATGCCTGGTATTGACGGATTTGAAACTTGTCGCCGTCTCAAAGCCAATCCTGTTACCCAAAACATTCCGATTATTTTCACTACTGCCTTATCGGATACAGAGAGCAAAACGAAGGGATTTTCCCTTGGCGCAGTTGACTATATCCCGAAACCCTTTGCACAAGAGGAAGTCATTGCGAGAGTGCGCGTACATTTACAACTCAAACAATTGACTGAATCTTTGGAACAACAAGTTAGCGATCGCACCAGGGCTTTGCAAAAAGCCCAAGTCCAACTAGTACAGCAAGAGAAACTCTCAACACTTGGAGAGCTAGTCGCTGGTATTGGCCATGAAATCAATAACCCGATCAACTTTATTTCCAGCAATATTCTACCCTTGCAAGAACATATTACAGCAGTAACTGAGTTGCTTATACTATATGAACAAGAGTATCCCAACCCAACAGCCAAAATTACCAATACTATTGAGAACTTGGATCTAAACTTTGTTCTCGAAGATATGGGAAAAATCTTGAACTCACTCCACATAGGAAGCGAACGAATTCGGAATCTTTCTAGTTCACTCCGCAGTTTCTGTCGCTCGGATAGCGATGCCAAAATATCTGCTGATTTACATCAAGGAATAGATAGTACATTAATGATTTTGCAACACCGCCTTAATGCTAATAGCGATCGTCCTCGCATTGAAGTGATTAAAAGTTATGGAGAATTACCGCAGGTTATGTGTTATCTAGGGCAGATGAATCAAGTATTTATGAACATTCTCGCAAATGCAATTGATGCGCTTGATGAAGCTATAATGGAAGGCAAAATAAGCAGTATAATTCCTCAGATTAAAATTGCCACAGAAATAGATTCTGAACAATTGGTTATAATTCGGATTGCTGACAATGGGATTGGTATTCCTGAACGGCTTAAAAAACGTTTGTTTGAGCCGTTGTTTACCACAAAAACTGTTGGGAAAGGCACTGGACTGGGTTTGTCGATCGCATATCAAATTGTTGTAGAAAAACACAAAGGTATATTAGAAGTGAATTCTCAACCAGGTATGGGAACCGAATTTATCATCAAAATTCCCACTTGAGAGCGGTATTTAATTAATGACAAAGCTGCTCAAGCATTTATCATACTGGAGAGTAAGGAAAAATTTTCCTAATACCTAATCCTTAACTTCTATATAGAGTGAACCCAACTTTAGATTCTCAATTAATGGCAGAACGCATAGAATCCCTCAAAGCTGGAATAATTGGGGGATTATCTGTGTGTTTGGCTTTTGCGATCGCTAGCCTGTTGAATGCTTTCATACTGGCAAAGTATTTTCAGACACTTGCAAGTCTGCACAGTGATGTTAACTGGCACTTGTGGGGGAGTGGTGCGATCGCAACTTTTACTGGTTTCCTATTTGGTGTCACCTACCGCTATATCATCCGCTCCGATCGAAATCCTCAACTCAAAGCTGGTGGCGTGTTAGCCTTTGGTTTGGTGCGCGGATTAACTCAGATAGAACTTGGGTGGAATTCTCACAGCACGATTTGGCCTTTTTTGGTGTTGGCGGCAGAAAGTTTGTTATGGTTTGCCCTGGCTGCGATCGCTCTCGATCTCGCTATTCAATTCCGTTGGGTTAAACCTTTTTCATCAATCTAAATTCTTGTGGTCTTACAGCTAGTTGTAAGCCTCTACAGGAGGTTGTGGTTCAAATAAATCAAAAAAGAAAGCTGTAAGTATCACATTTATGTAGTACAATTAATACAATATAATTACATTATTATGTAATTATTGAAAAGCATGTATAAATAATTACTAATTTAAATTTAATTTACTCTATTACATAATATGAATACTAAAATATCCCACTATTATCTGATAGTCGATTTGGAAGCTACATGCTGTAACAGTAAAACGATTCCCCGTCACCAAATGGAAATAATTGAAATTGGTGCTGTGATGCTCAATCGAACAACGTGGGAAATTGATTCAGAGTTTCAGCAATTCATCCAACCTGTGAGACATCCGCAACTGACAAATTTTTGCACAGAATTGACTAGTATTCGCCAGCAAAATGTTGACGAAGCGCCAAAATTTTTAGAAGCAATTTCTCGCTTCAAAGAATGGATTAATTTATTTCCCGATTATATTTTTTGTTCTTGGGGTAATTACGACAAAAAACAATTTATTCAAGATTGCGCATTTCATAGTTTTCCTTATCCTTTTACTTCAGAACACATAAATATCAAAGAGGAATTTTCGGAATATCTTGGCGTATCTAAAAAATTTGGCATGGCACAAGCTCTCAATGAGTTGGGGATAGAATTAAAAGGCACACACCATCGTGGCATTGATGATGCCCGTAATATTGCAGCTATCTACAGACAGATTAAAAGCAAAAAAATCAGTTGAATAAATCAATACCTTCGCCAATTTACGAGGCTTGGGAACGGGATTGAACAGAGTGAATATGACCGAATGGCACGCTTGATAAGGGTAAATCCATTATCTATAAGGATGAAAGGGTGTAGGGTATCGGGTGTGGGGTGTAGGGAATGAAGAATAAGTAATCTCTGTTTCACCTCGTGAGCTTGAATGTTTATTAACACTACATCACTACCCCCTACCCCCAACAAGATAGCCCAGACTAGGTTTCACGTTATCAAGCGTGCCATTCGGAATACGACCTAAACCTGTGAGTTTATGAAAATTGTGGTAGACAATAACTCTACTACAGAGCGCCCTATCTCTTCATCCTCTTCTTTTGGCTAAGGTATTGATAAATTTGAAGCTTTTTTCTGGCTACTTTTTGTCTAAATCTCACTATGCCTTTGCTAGCCTGAGTGTGTTTGTGTTTTTGTCGTTGAAACCAGAAATAGAGAGAGCCAAAGGTGAACCGATGAGTTGAGCAACTCGAAAAGCAGACGCGATCGCTCCTTCATGCAAGCCATCTCCTAAATAAGCTCCCGCATAGTAAGTATTGTTCTCTCCATTGGTAGCAACTACTTCATCTCGATATCTAAAAGACTCAGTGGTATACAACGGCGTGTGATGTTCTTGAGTGTGAATAATGCGATCGCGAGCAATCAATCCTTCTAGTTGAAACGATAAAAAATAATGCTGTGGCGATGAGATGCCACAAAGCTGATTCAAGTAACTGTTATATCCCCATCGAATATCTGTTTGGAAGAAATCAAATTCCGAGGGGTGCTGGATGTGATGATTATCATACATGGAAGTATCCGTATGAATTGTAGTGATTGCATAATTGGCTTTCCAACCTGAGAAGCGTTTAATTTCAACATCGGTTGGGTCTGCTAACAGTGCCATCACTTGGTCGGGTGGCGTAGCAAACACGACTTTATCAAACTCCTGGATCTCACCCTGCGATCGCCCGATTTTCACACCATCTGGGCTTCTGGAAATATTTGCAATCTCCACATTCAACAGGACTTCACCTTTAAATCGCTCCAAAATTTTTTCAATATAGGAATATACACCACCTTTAATCCTGACCCATTTGACTGCGAGGTAGTTGCGTAACATCAGAATTCCCATCTCTGCGGGAAAGTTATCAATAAGTTCAAAGGGCATTGAGTAGCTATACATCGTTAGCAACTTTAACCAAGTATTGCTTTTACTTTGGTTGTTCACATATTGAGATAGTGGCCGATCGTAAAAAGCTTCCATCTGGGCAGATCGCGTTTTTAGCCATAATCCAAGGGAACGAGCATGGAGGGTATCGAACCGCAGATGTTCAATGAAGCGTTGGATGCCTGTATAGTTGTTCTCAATTGTTACCTTCGAGAAAAAGGGACTGCTATCTTTGGGGAATAAAGCTGAACCGACACGGATAGGTTCTAGTTCCACTCCTAGCTCTTGCATAAGAGCAACAAAGTTGTGAAATACAGTAGGAAATTCTAGCACTCCACTTTCCAACATTTCATTGCAATCAGATTGGTTAGGTTTTACATTCTTGTTGAGTGTCCGAATGTGTCCCCCCAACATCGGCTGCCGTTCAAACACGGTGACATGATGCCCTTGTTTATCAAGCAGGTAAGCTGTAGCCATACCGCTGGCTCCACCACCGATAACTGCAATTCTCATAACTGACCTCTCAGTTGTTGAATATGAATAATATGTGTGGCTGTCTATTTAGCTATTACCTAAAAGCACGTCACCAGATAATCGTTGATACAGCAATGCCCCAGTCCAGAATGTAGGAGCAAAGCCCGGATAGCCTGATGAAGCATTGCAGAAATAGAAATGGTTGAGTGAGGTTTCGTGATTCAACCGTCCCAGACCCATGTTGCGCGGTGTGAGACTAGAACCGTAGGAATTCCCATTGGGACACCAACAATAACGTTCATTGGTGGTGGGGCTGCCCGTGATATGAAAGACTAGATGCTTTCTAAAATTCGGCACATATTCTTTTTCCACGACATCCAGGATAGAGTCGAAAATTTCTTGTTTTTTCTGGTTGTAAGCTTTGCGATCGCTCTGCCGCAATTGCTTAAAGTAGTTATAATTGGCAACGGTAAGGAATTCAACAATCTGGCAATCTTCTGGACAATCCCGACTTGCTTGTGTCAATAAAGTGGGCGTTGTTATGGCAAAGCTGGGATTCGAAAAATCATTGTGTTCATACATCTGAGCAAAGGCTTCATTCAAATCCTGATGACCTGTGTGGAAGAGATTCCACTTGCCAAATCCATAGTTTCGCAGGTCGAGGTCTTTGACGACGCAATAAGCCATGTAGTTAGATGCAGAATACTCATAGTTGAGTTTTCGGCGCACGGTTTTAGAGAAGTTTGACTCACCAATCATTTTGGCGGCTTTTTTGGGGTCAATGTTGCAAATTACGGTGTCGCCTGTAAATTCATGAGTTTGATGGGTGGTTAAATCCATCGCCTCAACTCCGGTGATTGTGCGGTCTGTGAGTCTAAAATTTGTGACTTCATGGTTGAGCAATACCTGCCCTCCATTTGATTCAATCGCTTTGACTAACGAATTGATTACATGCTCAAAATGCTGGGTTGGGTAAAATGCACCGGCTTGATAGCCCTTGAACAAAGCGACCCAGGCATAAAACGAGAGTTGATTCGGAGGCAACAAAAAATCAGGCCATTGCAGAGCCAATAGGGTTTGGGCGGCTTGGGGTAGCTGAAACTTGTCGAATACATCCTGAAGTGTGCTGTTGAGATATTGGACAGTACAAACCACTTCACCCGGATGTTGGAGCAGTTCAATTGGCTTAACTGGAGGAGCGAGTATTTTCAAACCTGCGCTCGTTTTTTCGACATCGTTAACAAATTGGCGAATGCGATCGCTATGTGCAGGAAACAACTTTGATAATCGCTGGATCAGTTCCTCCGGTTCTGAAGGCATATCTAATGCATATCCCGGCATTCGCATGTGGTCAAAGCCATCCGGGTCGTACCGCTCAAAAGTCACTTCCCGATCCAAGCCCAGTTTCTTGAGTACCCGATTCACCGTTTGTCCTTCACCGCAATCCCAAACATAATGGAATTGGGCATTAAACGTGTATTTTTTAGCCATCGTAAACGTGTGACCAAAGCCACCTGGATGCTCATGGGCTTCGAGGATTTGCACGGTTTTGCCAGAGTTTGCCATCAAAGCGCCAAAGACTAATGCTGATAAACCACTACCGACAATGAGATAATCCGGTTTCATAGTATGATTCCTCGATCGACGAGATATTCACAATTCGTCCGCTCTTTATGCTGATACTCGCATTTGAAACAGGATGCGATCGCGCATCGTAGTTAATTCTTTAAGCCCACTTTAGAAGACGTTGATGCTTAAGTTCTCTTTCATCAGGAAGAAACACCAGTTCATCAATAGGTGAACTTATCCCTCTTCTGTCACTTTCCGAAATAAGCAAGTAGTAACAAAGTGAAATTATCCAGAAGCATAACAGGTTTTAAATTGATTCATTGCACTAATTAATTGATTGAATCCCAGCAATAATTTAGAATTGG
>NZ_JBWQXL010000041.1:0-56576 GCF_056620565.1 Nostoc sp. LEGE 12454 | reverse complement strand
AAGAACCTGCTACTGGTTCGCGGATACCATCGATGTCTACTGGAGGAGCAGCGATGAAGGCGATTACGAAGCAAGCGGTTGCGGCTAGTAGAGTTGGAATCATTACTACGCCGAACCAACCGATGTAAATCCGGTTATTGGTGCTGGTGATCCATTCACAGAATCGATCCCATACATTGGCGCTTGAGCGCTGTTGTAAGGTTGTTGTCATTGTTTTATAAGTGCGGTTAGTTATTTATGAATCAGGCGGTTTCGTCTTTGCCTGTGAAACTACTTTACACTGCTTTACAATTTTTAATCAAGTTTTATTACTTCAGTAAACCTGATGTAAGTCATTAGGTTTGCTTATTTAAAAGCAAACAACGAGGCAGGAATACGCCAAAGTTATCTTTATATATGACATCACATATCTGGTTATATGCCTCTTTAGAATCGGTGTCTGATTTATGTCTACGATTGCTCAACGGGAGTAACTCTCTATTCGCGCAACCTTTCGTAGAAAAAGGAACAAGAAATTCTGATGTTGGAGGCTACAAGTATTATTTGCTTACTTCTCTGGGAATAATAAGTCTGTATATTACCGCTATTCTAAAAAATTAACCCTCAGCTTACCACTGAGGGCTTTTTTTGTTTGGCAAAATGGCATATCTGTAAATTACAGCGTTGCTATGGTATTTGAGTAGGATACATTCCATGCGAAAAGTACTGACTTGCATTACCCCTGGTAGTTTGCCAGGGGTTTTTATTTTAACTGAGAGCGATCGCTCTTAAATATTCTGCTGAGAAATTTATTTTTAACAATTTTGAGATAAGTAATTTTAGCATTCCCTGCTTTTGGGAATTAATTAGCGATCGCGATTTTAATTCAACCAGGAAATTGACAATAAATATAAGCTTATATCAAGTGGAAAAATCAAGTACAACGAATTAACGATGACAGACGCTAAAAATGTAATCGATGGAAACCTAGAGGTTTGCTGTACTTCTCCCGTGACTGGGTTTTACCGCGACGGTTTTTGTCGTACAGGTGGTCAAGATTTCGGGTCGCATGTCGTATGTGCCCAAGTGACATCAGAATTCCTGGAGTTTACCAAATCACAAGGGAACGACCTCAGCACACCTGTTCCTGATTTTAATTTTCCTGGATTGAAGCCTGGCGATCGCTGGTGTTTGTGTGCTTCTCGCTGGCAAGAAGCTCTAGAAGCTGGCGTCGCTCCACCCGTCATACTTTCAGCAACCCATGCTAGAGCTTTGGAAGTGGTTTCTCTAGACGAACTGAAAAAACATGCCCTAACTTCGTCTTAATTGGGGATTGGGCAGAGGGGCAGAGGGGTAGAGGGGTAGAGGGGTAGAGGGGTAGAGGGGTAGAGGGGTAGAGGGGAAAAACTAAACTTACTGTAATTTCTCCCCTGCTCCCCTGCTCCCCTGCTCCCCTGCTCCCTGGTCACTGAGCGTAGCCGTTGGCGCAGCCTCTCGTAGAGAAGTGCTGCTCCCCTGCTTTTTCTTATCTAAATCAACTCACTGGAACTTCAATAGGCAGTTCTAATATATTGGCAACCGCAGAAATCAACTTATTGGGGTCAATGGGCTTAGATAAATGCTGCTGAAACCCTGCTGAAAGGGCTTTCAAGCGGTCTTCCTCTCGCGTATATGCTGTTAAAGCGATCGCGGGGATGCGTCCACCTTTTTCTGGTTCTAAAGAGCGGAGTTTCCGAATCAGTGTATAACCATCTTGCTCTGACATGCCAATGTCGCTAATCAGGATATCTGGTTTTGCTTGTTCAAGTACTGCAAGTGCTTCATCAACCGATGCTACCGCAATGGCAAAAGCTCCATACTCCTCAAACATAAAACTGAGAAAGCTACGGGTATCTGCTTCATCATCTACAACTAAAACCCTTAATCCAGCAAGAGGGGTAGATGCTAAAGAAGAGGAAATTTTTCCTGTTGCTTCTCTATTCCCTCTATTGTCTTGTAAGAGTGGTAATCTTACAGTAAAGGTGGCTCCTTGCCCAGTGCCTAAACTTTGGGCAAAGATTGTCCCCTTGTGTAGTTCTACTAGATGACGGACGATCGCTAATCCTAGTCCTAATCCATTGTGCGATCGCGTTGTGGTGCTGTCTGCTTGCCGAAAACGCTCAAATACTTTGGGTAAAAACTCGGAACTGATACCAATGCCTGTATCGATAACTTGAATTTGGGCGTACTGAGATTTTGAATTTTGAGATTTTGCGGAAAGCTTAAGATTCGGCTCTCTACCATCAGAATTTTCCAAGATGGATTTTAGATTATTGTTTTCTTCAGTGTTTGAAGAGTCTAAATTTTCACTATGAGATTCAAATCCAAAATTGTTCGATTGGGTTGTACTGAGGCTGGTGGAAGTAGCGCTCACACCAAAGTCTGAAATCGGCAATCCAAAATGCTTTGACAGCCTGACTTCTACCCTGCCACCTTTAGGGGTAAACTTTATTGCATTAGTTAATAGGTTCCAGACAATTTGCTGTAAACGGGCTGGATCGCCATAGACTGATCCGATCGAAGTATCCAGCACAGTACTTAATTGAATATCTTTCGGTTCTGCTAGGGGACGAACTGCCTCTAATGCCGCCTCCATCACTGTGAGCAGATTCACTGCCGATACGTTTAACCGCAACTGACCGCGGATAATCCGGGATACGTCCAAGATATCCTCAATTAGTTGCATCTGAGATATGGCGTTGCGTTCGATCGCCTCCAAAGCGCGGGAAGTAGCTTTTTCGTCAAGTTTCTTGGCGCGGAGGATTTTTGACCACCCGAGCATTGAGGTTAGAGGCGTGCGCAGTTCGTGGGAGAGAACAGCAAGAAACTCATCTTTCATTCGATTTGCAGCTTCTGCTTCCTGTCTTGCCGTTTGTTCTCGAATCACTTGAGCGCGGACTTCTTCTGCTTGCTTGCGTTCGGTAATGTCTTCAAGAGTGCCTACATAACCCAACAAGTCTCCTTGACTGGAAAGCATCGGTGATGAGCGAACTTGAACCCAACGAATGTTACCGTGAGCAGCTTGAAAGCGAAATTCTTCTGAGTATTCTCGACCTTCACAAATGTAAGCAGACCAACTAGCGATCGCTCGTTCTTTATCTTCTGGATGAACAGATTCTAGCCATTTATTTTCTAAACTCTCTGCCGCTTTCAAGCCACAAATTGCCTGATAGCGGGGATTGGTATATTTACAGTCACCTTCGGTATCAGTTTCAAAAATGCCAACGGGTGAGCAGGTACTTAGCGATCGGAATCGTTCTTCACTTTGCCTAAGTTCAGTATTCACAGCTACTAATTGCGCTGTTTGTTGCTTGATGGCTTCTGTCTTCTTAAATAGTTCTACAAATACTGTGACTTTAGAAGTCAAGATATTGGGGTCTAGTGGTTTGAGCAGATAATCAACAGCACCCAAGGCATAACCTTTAAACAGCATTTGGTCGCTGGTGCTAAAGGCGGTGAGAAAGATAATTGGAGTGTGACGCGATCGCCCCCGATTGCGAATTAAGGTAGCAGTTTCAAAACCGTCCATCCCAGGCATTTGCACATCCAGCAAAATCACCGCAAAGTCTTGATGCAGCAGACACCTCAAAGCTTCTTCCCCGGAAGTAGCTCTCACGAGATTCTCTCCTAACTTTTCTAGGATTGCCTCTAGTGCCAGCAAATTTTCTAGTTTATCATCTACTAGGAGGATGTTGACTTTGGGTTCCATCTGCATCGGTTTATTTCTGTGATGATTGACAAAGCTTGACCATCTGGGAAGCAATGTTTGAGAGTGTCAAAATCCAGTCTACTGTAATAGCAGAAATTGCTGCCTCTGGCATAATGTCGCTCTCCGCTGTGGCAGGTTCTTGTACAATAGTAATTCCTCCCCGCGCTTTTATTTTCTTAAGACCTTGCATACCATCTTGGTTTGCTCCTGTCAATATTACACCAATAACTTCCTCTGTGTAGACATCAGCTGCCGACTCAAACAGCACATCAATAGATGGTCTAGCATAAGAAACAGGCTCATCAGTCGAAAGAGCAAAGTGACCTGGTTCAACCAGTAAATGATAATCTGCTGGGGCTATGTAGATATGTCCTGATAGTATTTCGTCCTTGTCTTCTACTTCTCGAATTTTCAACAAAGTGGATTCTTGTAATAAATCCTGGAGTGTGTTGCTAGACTCTTTATGACGGTGTTGCACGATCGCGATCGGTACAGGGAAGTCTGCTGGTAAATTGCCTAGGACAATTTTCAATGCTGATAATCCGCCTAAAGAAGTACCAATTACAACAATTTTAAACGACACTTGTTTCGCCCTCACACCTATGGAATGGGGGTTATGTAAATAGCAAAGGGTATTTTATACTGAATCAGTCAGTGTTTTCCTGCTTCTTTGCTCTTACCAGTAACCCATGTTTAGGTGCAAAAATCATTGCTATGACAAACAACAAGGTTTGTAACACCACTATACAACCCCCAGTTGCACCATCGATATGATAGCTGATGTAAGTCCCCATAACACTAGAAAATACTCCAGATGCCATTGCAATTAGTATCATGTGGTCAAAACGGTCTGTTAATAAATAAGCCGTTGCTCCCGGAGTTACTAACATCGCTACAACCAAAATAATTCCTACTGTCTGGAGTCCGGCAACAGCAGTTAGCGAGAGTAATGATAGTAAAATATAGTGTAGCGCTCCTGTATTCAAGCCAATGGAACGTGCATGAGTGGGGTCAAAACAAAATAATAGTAGGTCTTTGCGTAAAACAGCTATTGTTACTAAAGTAATTACGCTAATAATCACTGTTTGGATAATATCTTCATTAGAAATCCCCAAGACATTCCCAAACAAAATGTGCGTCAAGTCTACGCTGCTTGGAGTTTTGGAAACTAGTACCAAACCCAGAGCAAAAAATCCTGTAAATACAAGTCCGATGACGGTATCTTCTTTAATTCTTGTCTTCGCTTTGATATAACCGATCGCAATAACTGAACCCACTCCAAAGACGAAAGCACCCACAGCAAAGGGGATATTTAAAACATAAGCAATTACAACCCCAGGCATTACTGCATGGGAAACAGCATCTCCCATTAATGCCCAACCTTTGAGGGTCATAAAACAAGATAAAACAGAACAAACCACCCCAACTAAGGCACTTACACAAATTGCCTTCACCATGAATTCATGCTGTAGGGGTGTAGTTAACCAGTCTAAGAATGCGAGAGTATTCATATTTTTATAACTTTAATCCAAGCAATATCAACTAAAAATTCTCAATCATTCAGATTCACGTTGATTTCCACGGATTATCTGACTTTTGCTGAGAGATAAATCTCCAAGAGAACCGCCAAAAGTCCGTGAGAGATTCTCTTCTGTAAAGACTTCGGATGTATCACCATAAGCTAGAATAGTACGATTAATGAGTACTACTTGGTCACAGAAAGTAGTGATAGACGCTAAGTCATGGGTAGAAATCAAGATTGTATGACCTTCCTCTCGCAATTCCAACAATAAATCAATCATCGCTTTTTCTGTTTTGATATCTACTCCGGTGAAAGGTTCATCTAATAGTAAAACTGTTCCTTTTTGTGCTAAAGCACGGGCGAGAAAAGCACGTTTCTTCTGTCCCCCGGAGAGTTCTCCAATTTGGCGATCGCGCATTGACCACATTTGCACTCTTTCCAAACTCTCCCTCACCACTCTTTGATCGTTTGCCGACGGAATTCGTAGTATATTCATGTATCCGTAGCGTCCCATCATCACCACATCATGGACACTTACTGGAAAATTCCAGTCCACTTCTTCTGACTGTGGTACATAAGCCACCAAGCTTTTTTTCTGCACAGTTTTTATCGGTAAACCATTAATCAAAACCCTTCCTGTTACTGGCTTCAAAAACCCCATAATTGCTTTAAATAGGGTTGATTTACCGCTACCATTCATCCCCACCAAACCACTGATTGAACCTGCTTGAATTTGCAAATAAGCACCATGTAAAGCAACTTTGCCGTGGTAAGCAACTGTCAAATTTTCGACATCAATACTAATGGATTTCATTAAAAATCACCTCTAAAATTAATTAATAGTTTGTAGTGAGCAGTTCTAGCCCTCTTTCCAAAGACGTAACGTTTTCCAGAGAACAAAACAGGACTAAACTCGTTACTACAAGCTTATTTTCAATAGTTAGATTTATTCTTGCATACTTGCTCATTTTTCCCCTAATCCCTGAGTTAGAGTATTAATATTACCTTCCAACAATTTGAGATAAGTAGGTGCTGGCCCATTCGCTGGAGATAGAGAATCAACGTAAAACACTCCACCAAACCTTGCTCCCGATTCTTTAGCTACCTGACGTTGTGCCCCATCATTAACTGTACTTTCACAGAAAACTACAGGGATTTTATTTTTTTTAACTGTATCAATGACTTTTTCTAGCTGTTTGGGAGTAGCTTGCTGTTCAGAATTGACCGCCCAGAGATAAGCTTCTTTCAAGTCATAATCGCGGGTAACGTATGAAAATGCGCCTTCACAGCTTACTATGTAGCGCTTGTCTGCTGGAACTACCGAAACAGCTTTTCGCAGTTTCTCATCAACGTCCTTAATTTTTTGGCTGTATACTTTGGCATTAGTATTATAAGTCTCTGCATTCGCTGAGTCCAAATTAACCAATGCCTTGCGAATATTCTCTACGTAAATCAAGGCGTTTTGTGGTGACATCCAAGCATGGGGATTAGGCTTTCCTTTGTAAGCATCCTCCGCAATTTCTACAGGTTTAATTCCCTCAGTTAGGGTAATGTGAGGCACTTTGGGGACGCTGTTATACAACTTCTGTGCCCAACGCTCTAAATTCAGACCATTATTCAAAATTATGTCTGCTTTTTGCGCCCTCACCAAATCGCTAGGAGTTGGTTCGTAACCATGAATTTCCGTCCCTGGTTTAGTGATAGATTCGACAATCGCCTTGTCTCCCGCCACGTTTTGCGCCATATCTGCAATGACTGTAAAGGTGGTAAGAACTACTTTTTTATCTTTTTTATCTAGGTTGGTGGTAGTAGTTGTGCCTGGATTTGAACTTAACTGTGGTTGAGAGTTAGAGGTTGGGCCACACCCACCCAAACATAGACTTAATAGCAGCCCAGATGCTACAGCCAATTTTTGCCCGTACTGCGGTAGTTGCATCTTAAAATTATTGACATTGAATCTCATTATAGCAATTTCATAATCTTCTCACTTTTGTCTCACTTTAGCAGAAGCAAGATAAAAATGAAAGAATTATGAGAATTTTTTGGGAAGTAAAAAACGAACCTGTGGCAATCCACTGTATTTCTAGATTTTGACTTAACGTGGTTCGACACTTTTATGTGTTGATTTTTGCCTTTTCTCATTTTAAGGAGCATTTTGAGCAGTTCAAATATTTTTGTTGTTTGCATCACAAACAAATATTTGATGATTGTGAAATACTTTACAGACAATTCTTGTATTTAGGTTTTGTAGTATTTAAATTATTGCAAAAATAAATACATTCTGGAAATATTTTTTTGTTAGATAACTAACTATTAAAAGTTTAATATTTATTGTTTTGACAATTCATAAAAATTTACTTAAGCTAAAGGATAGGTTAAGCAAATCAACAAACAACAGCAATTTGATTTAGCTACATCAAGAATTGCTGTTTCAGACTATCCGCATAAGGGAATGAATCGAAACCAAAATTATTCTATGTAGGCAATTAAACCAAATTTGGCTATAAAAAGCTAAGACAAGATTAAGCGTATTGCACCGCGCATAAATTGAACAGATTCCAGTCAATTATCGATGGATACTTGTGGTGATGTTAGTGAATATCCATCAATTATTGAAGTTTGACTAGTGATTTTAGATTTTGGATTAGGGTCTTCTGGTTTATCTCTCGTCAGGGACGGAATAAATCTAAAATCCAAAATTTATTGACCAAAGTGCGGTAGATATGTCCAGGAGAAGACAATGCTTGAGTATTTTACATCATTGAACGACCACAATTTGCCATATCCAGATACGATTCATCCCATCGTTGTCCACTTCGTAATTGCGATGGTGTTGTTTTCCTTTTTCTGCGATGTAGTTGGCTATTTTACTGGTAAATCCAGTCTTTTTGAGGTGAGTTGGTGGAATATGTTAGTTGCAACTGTAGCCATCTTCGTTGCGATTATTTTTGGTCAGTTTGAAGCGGGATTAGCACAGCCTTACAGCCTAGCGAAATCGGTGCTGAATTTGCATACGCTAATTGGTTGGTCGCTTTCGGGAATTATCACAGCGATTACAGCTTGGCGCTATGTAATTCGTGCCCGCAATCCGAAAAAAGTACCAATTTATTATTTGGGAGCCGGACTAGTTTTAACCTTAATAGTTGGCTTACAAGTATATCTCGGAGATGAACTTGTTTGGGTGTATGGATTGCATACCGTGCCAGTTGTGGAAGCAGTAAAGGATGGTCTGTTGCGATGAACTCAGAATTAATTGACCAATTGAGCGGCTCTTTAGGCGCAAACGGATTACCTTACACAATTCCCATTCATCCCAACTTAGTCCATCTGACAATAGGTTTGTTCATCATTGGAATGACCTTTGATATTGTCGGTGTTCTGTTCCCCTTTGAAAAATGGGTCTTCAAATTTTTAGCAATTACTGTGGAACGTAACAACTTATTTGATGTTGGCTGGTACAACATGCTAGGTGCCAGCATCATCACATTTTTCACAGTGGCAGCAGGCTTTTATGAAATGCTGTTGGCAACACCACCAGCTGATATGAAAAGTGCCTGGGGATTGCAGGCAATGGAAACTATGCTTTGGCATGGTGTGGGTGGTGTGTTTTTATTAGCGCTGATTGTTGTCTTGACCATCTGGAGAGCATGGCAGCGCTTCGTTTGGGCCAAACAAGAATACAAACAGACAGATAGAGAAGTGCAATGGATCTATCTGTTGGCAGGCATAGCAATCATGTTCATTCTGTACGTCCACGGGACACTAGGGGCGCAAATGGCTGCCGAGTTTGGCGTACACAATACAGCAGATAATTTGCTGCGATCGCACCAAGACCTAAACACAACACTCAAATAGTCATTTGTCAATTGTCATTTGTTTAAAGTTACCAATGACCAATGACTAATGACCAATGACCAATGACTAATGACCAATGACCAATGACTAATGACCAATGACCAATGACTAATGACCATGAAAATCCAGAAGATTTTAAATATTTTGACGCTGCTGACAGGCGCGATCGCAGTGACTGTTACGAGTCTCTGGATCGGGAAGCAGGCTTACTTTTGGCTTCCCCCCCAAGCAGCAGCCGAATCCCTACTAATTGATGATTTGATTAGCTTCTTAGTAACCCTCGGTGCCTTCATCTTCTTGGGAGTAACAAGTACTCTGATGTATTCTGTAATCTTCCATCGGGCAGTCAAAGATGACTTCACTGACGGCCCCCCAATTCATGGCAATGTCACCTTAGAAGTTGTCTGGACAGCAATCCCAATTCTGTTAGTGTTTTGGATTGCGGGTTACAGCTATCAAGTTTACGAACAAATGGGGATTCAAGGTCCATCGGAATTAGTTCACCTGCATAATCCGCTAGCAATGCAATCGGCTCATGCAGAACCAAATGATGTACCAGCTAACGCTTTAGCAGAACCTGTAGAAAAAATCGACGTACTAGCTAAACAGTGGGCGTGGGTTTTTCATTACCCAGAAAGAGATATTACCAGTACCGAATTGCATTTACCAAGCGATCGCCGAGTACGTTTAGCGCTGCGATCGCAAGACGTTCTCCACGGCTTCTATATTCCTGCATTCCGCCTCAAGCAGGATATTATTCCTAACCATGCGATCGACTTTGAATTTACTCCCATCCGCCCCGGACAATACCGATTAACCGATTCCCAATATAGCGGTACATACTTTGCAACGATGCAGGCGAATGTAATCGTCGAATCTCCTGAAGATTATCAGCAGTGGCTAGCACAAGCTGCAACCCAAAAGCCATCCTTAGCAAAAAATCAGGCAGCTTCTGAGTATGCCCAAACATCCAATCAATCAGTCCAAACTGGTTGGGTTACAGTTCCACCTGCTGCACCTCCTCTAGTCAATTCACCTGGTTGAAAGGAAACTAACCATGACTAATGTTCCTATTGAAGGTATCCTTCTCCCTGATGAGAAGCATAACCACGAATCTCCAAGTAATTGGAAAGAATACTTCAGCTTTAGTACTGACCACAAGGTAATTGGTATCCAGTATCTCGTTACCTCATTTTTCTTCTTTCTCGTCGGCGGTATCTTTGCGATGGTGATGCGGGGAGAACTGATGACACCCGAATCAGATTTAGTAGATCGCACCGTCTACAACGGTATGTTCACCATGCACGGCACTATAATGCTGTTTTTGTGGACATTTCCCTCACTGGTTGGTTTTGCCAACTATTTAGTACCCCTGATGATTGGGGCGCGAGATATGGCATTTCCCCGCCTCAACGCCGTCGCCTTTTGGATGGTGCCAGTAGTCGGGATTTTGATGATGGGTAGCTTCTTCGTTCCTGGTGGCCCAGCCCAAGCCGGGTGGTGGTCTTACCCGCCAGTTAGTCTCCAGAATCCCACAGGTAACTTGATTAATGGTCAAGTTCTCTGGCTCTTAGCGGTGGCAATATCCGGCGTATCCTCAATTATGGGGGCAGTGAACTTTGTCACCACCATCGTGAAGATGCGGGCCCCAGGAATGGGCTTCTTTCGGATGCCCTTGTTTGTCTGGGGAGTATTTAGCGCCCAGATTATCCAACTATTCGGATTACCTGCATTGACAGCTGGTGCGGTGATGCTGCTACTCGACCTCACAGTTGGCACGAGCTTTTTTGACCCAGCCAAGGGTGGAAATCCAGTCATGTTCCAACATTACTTCTGGTTCTACTCCCACCCCGCCGTTTACGTGATTATTTTGCCTGTCTTTGCGATTTTCTCAGAAATCTTCCCAGTTTATTCACGTAAACCCCTATTTGGTTACAAAGTAGTTGCTATTTCATCCATCTTGATTGCAGGAGTAAGCGGCATTGTTTGGGTACACCACATGTACGTCAGTGGTACATCAGGCTGGATGCGGTTGCTTTTCATGCTGACGACAATGTGTGTGTCTGTCCCCACGGGAATTAAAGTATTTGCTTGGGTAGCAACTATTTGGGGCGGTAAACTGCGGCTAAATACCCCCATGCTGTTTGCCTTGGGCGGATTAATCATGTTTGTATTCGCAGGAATCACAGGCATTATGCTTTCCTCCGTGCCCGTTGATGTCCACGTTAACAATACCTACTTTGTAGTGGGACACTTCCACTACGTCCTCTACGGCACCGTGACGATGGGCTTATTTGCTGCTATCTATCACTGGTTCCCCAAAATGACTGGGCGGATGTACTCCGAAAGCTGGGGTAAAATCCACTTCTGGTTAGCATTCATCGGCACCAACCTCAACTTTTTGCCCATGCACCCATTAGGATTGCAAGGGATGTTACGCCGAGTCGCTTCCTACGCCCCAGAGTATCAATTCTGGAATGTCATCGCTAGCCTCGGCGGATTTCTCTTAGGAATGTCCACTTTGCCCTTCATTTTCAACATGGTGATTTCTTGGATGCAAGGTGAGAAAGCACCCGCTAACCCTTGGCGAGCAATTGGACTAGAGTGGTTAGTTTCTTCACCACCCCCAGTAGAAAACTTTGAAGAAACTCCCATCATCATCTCCGAACCCTATGGCTACGGCAAATCAGAACCCTTGACAGCCAACCTCCCAGAATAAACGCAAACTATCGGGAAGACGCAAAAACCCTCCGCGTAACTCTGCGCTTCCCTTTGCGTACCTTTGCGTTTCAAATTTCCCCTCAAAAAGCAAAATGGACAGCTATATCAATTCCGAAGAATTGCACCATACAAGCGCAGAACACAGTCACGACGAAGAAGGCAACAAAATGTTTGGCTTCATTGTCTTCCTACTGTCAGAAAGCGTGATTTTCTTAAGTTTTTTCGCCGGGTATGCGATCTACAAAACAACAACACCTAACTGGCTACCAACTGGTGTTTCTGGATTAGAAGTAAAAGAACCAGCAATCAACACAGTAATTCTCGTTGCTAGTAGCTTTGTAATTTACTTAGCAGAACGCGCCCTTCAACGCCACGACTTAGTAAAATTCCGCCTGTTCCTCTTGGCAACAATGGCAATGGGAACTTACTTTTTAGTTGGCCAAGCGATTGAATGGAACGGCCTCGCCTTTGGTTTCACCTCTGGGGTATTTGGTGGAACCTTCTATCTACTTACAGGCTTCCACGGTTTGCATGTTTTCACTGGTATCCTGTTGCAGTTAATAATTTTGGTACGTTCTTTCATCCCTGGCAACTACGATACAGGTCACTTCGGCGTCAATGCAACTTCATTGTTTTGGCACTTCGTCGATGTTATCTGGATTATTTTGTTTATCCTTATCTATGTTTGGCAGTAAAGATTGATGGGAAGGAAAACCCAGATAATTTCTCTGGGTTGGTGTATGTGGCATTGTTAATTACTTTTATGCCCCATACACCATTCACTGTAATAACTATATTTGGGTCTTAGTTCAACCTTTCAAATTAACCTTCTCCTCAAACTTTGACCCATCTTGATGAGATAAAAATTTTTCACTACTGTGATAATTTCTTCGCCATTGTTCGAGCTTATCTATAGATATTGATTTAGATGTGACATTCACACCATTTCCTCGCCAAGCAACTTCTGAATCTGTTGTGAAAACCCCGCACTCTAATTGATCTAGCCTCATATTCCAATATTCGCTAAATCGACCTTTTAAAGTAATGACTTGCTCAAATACCTTGTTTCTATGCTTATTTCTCCTTTTTCGTTCCGTTGCTCCAGTTGCTTCTGTATCAATAAACTTAGTTTCAATTAAAAACAGACTACCTTTAAAGGTCAAGAAGACAAAATCACACTTTCCTAAATCTGTATAATCTGAAATTGGAGACTTTTCAAACAACAGCAATTCAGCGCACGAAGGAAACAATTCTTTAATATTCAGAAATAAATAAGCTTGCAATAGAAGTTCCTTATCATAAGGAAACAAGATTACTCCTTCAAAAAATTTTTGAATGTCATCGTGAGTTTGGGGTTGAATTTTTTTACAGTATGAAACAAATCTATGTAGCTCGTTGACGATCATCAAGTTCTAACTCCTTCCCCCAGTCGCAGCCTTAAGGGTATTAGCATCAAAAGATACCACTATCTCAAGGAAATTATCATCCGCATAAGTAACTAAAAAAACGATTAAAATCCTCA
The DNA here is from genome assembly GCF_056620565.1 of Nostoc sp. LEGE 12454. Taxonomy (NCBI): domain Bacteria; kingdom Bacillati; phylum Cyanobacteriota; class Cyanophyceae; order Nostocales; family Nostocaceae; genus Nostoc; species Nostoc sp. LEGE 12454. Next base: position 43,229 of record NZ_JBWQXL010000041.1, on the reverse strand, counting down.
ATACTTAAGACAATTTACTGTTGACAGTTCAATAAAACTAATTCTTAAGCTGCTTTTCAGTATTGGTGGATTTTTCATTACTGGCATCAGCTACCAGTCAGCGATTTTATATGAGCAGGAAAACTGGCATTTTGCAAAGCTTGAACAGTTATTCGAGAATCTTGTACGCAAAATTGCCAACCTAAGCGAACAAGTTTACGAGAAGTTTCAGTTTGAATAATTCCAATCACTGGCATTTTTGCCTTTTCTTTGTCTACTGAATGATCTTGTAAAATCGTTTTCAAGCGATGTAAATCTTCCATATTACCTGCTTGCTGGGGATTTAATTCCACCATTACCATTTGTACTGTTTCCACTGGTTCTGCATCTTCAAGAATAAATTGAGTTTGCTCGTCACGTCGGTCTACTTTTCCCCAAATAATCAATCTAGTATCAACTTGGAGTATGGAACTAATGCGTTCGTAAGTTTTCGGAAAAACTACAGCTTCTGATTGTGTAGTTAGGTCTTCTATTTGCAAGATTGCCATCTGATCGCCTTTTTTCGTCACCACTTTTTTCACGTTATTTAACATCACAACTGCACAAAGCCTCGTTTCTTCTCTTTGATCTGCCAGTTGCGAAAGGTTAATTGGTGTCAAAAGTGGTGCTATTTGTCGTAAGGATTTCAGGGGATGATCTGATACATAAAAGCCTAGTAATTCTTTCTCCTTTTGCAACTTTTCCTGGGGGGTAAAATCCATTATAGGTTTAGATTTTGGAGCAGTTTCAAAGGCATTACTTGCTCTTTTATTCTGAGTTGCAGAAAAGCCGTCGCCCAATAAATCAAATAGATTTCCTTGACCACTAGCTCTATCTTTCGCACGAGATTGTGCCCAATCATACACTAATTCTGAGTCGTTAATTAACTGTTGGCGGTTGGATTCAATTTTGTCAAAGGCTCCACAGTAAATCAACGACTCCAGAGTTCGGCGATTAACAGCACGCAAATCCACGCGATCGCAAAAATCAGCGAGTGATTTAAACTCTCCTGTCTCATTTCTTGCCTCCAAAATACAAGCGATCGCATTTTGTCCCACGTTACGCACCGCCGAAAATCCAAACAGAATCTTTCCTGCTGTTGGGGTAAAATCAACACCAGAACGATTAATATCTGGCGGATCTATGGAAATCCCCATATTTGTACAGTTAGTAATGTATCTCTGTACCTTATCGGTATCACCACTGTTAGCTGTTAACAGCGCCGCCATATATTCCAATGGGTAATTAGCTTTTAAATATGCTGTTTGATATGTTACATAACCATAGGCTGTCGAATGGGATTTATTGAAACAATTAGCAGCTATTAAGCCATTTTTTATCGTAAAATTATGGTCGCGCTCCACCCCAATGTCATAAACATTTTGTTTGCCTAAATATTTACGTGTGGCTATTTTTATCATCCTACCTTACCTCGAAAAATTTTGTGGAATTGAATAAAATTATGAAGTTTGTAGTATTAATAAGCTTGTAATACAAAATTATATCATTAGAAAACACTGCTATACTCTTACACAAAAGCAGCCAATATATATGAAAACTTTGGCAAACTATTCAATAGATGGTTGATAGCCATGTATTTGCTGTTTTTAAAAACTTATTAAACACATTTCAATACATATTAATCCGCTTAGTCAGATGAATGGGGAATGGCAAGCAGAGGAGAATAAGCAATGCCCAAAGCCCAATAACCAATACCCAATTTTGACCAATATGTACTAGAATCAATGACTTGAGTCACAAAGAGAGCAATCATGGCATCCATCCGCGAGTTGCACCAACAGCTGGTTAAAAAAGAACGTTCTGCCGTTGAAATTACCCAAGAAGCTTTAGAGCGCATTCAAGCGTTAGAGCCGAAATTGCATAGCTTTTTATGTGTGACGGCAGACCGGGCATTAGAGCAGGCGGGTGCTGTGGATGCCAAAATTGCCGCAGGAGAAGAAATTGGGCTGCTAGCGGGCATTCCTGTGGGTATCAAGGATAATATGTGTACCAAGGGGATTCCTACCACCTGCGCCTCCCGAATTTTAGAAAATTTTGTGCCGCCCTATGAATCAACGGCGACGCAAAAACTGGCAGATGCTGGAGCAGTAATGGTAGGCAAAACCAATTTGGATGAGTTTGCAATGGGTAGTTCCACTGAAAACTCTGCTTATCAAGTCACGGCTAATCCTTGGGATTTGTCACGAGTTCCAGGTGGTTCTTCTGGAGGTTCGGCGGCGGCGGTGGCGGCTCAAGAATGTGTAGTTGCTCTCGGTTCTGATACTGGCGGTTCGATTCGCCAACCTGCGTCTTTCTGCGGTGTGGTGGGGATGAAACCCACTTATGGTTTGGTTTCTCGTTATGGCTTAGTGGCTTACGCTTCGTCTTTGGATCAAATTGGGCCATTTGGAAACACGGTAGAAGATGCGGCAATATTATTAAGTGCGATCGCAGGTTACGATCCCAAAGACTCTACTAGCCTAAAAGTTGCCATTCCCGACTATGCTGCTAGCTTAAAACCAAACTTCAAACCCAGAGGTCAACTGAGAATTGGGATCATTAAAGAAACTTTTGGTGAAGGTTTAGACTCTGTAGTGGAACAAGCTGTTACCAAAGCAGTAGATCAACTACAAAGTTTGGGAGCCGAAATTCATATAATTTCCTGTCCCCGCTTTCGCTATGGCTTACCCACCTACTACATCATCGCCCCATCAGAAGCATCAGCAAACCTGGCTCGTTACGATGGCGTTAAATATGGGTATCGCGCTCCTGATGCAGATAATCTGCTATCAATGTACACTCGTACCCGCGCCGCCGGTTTTGGTACAGAAGTCAAACGCCGGATTATGATTGGCACTTACGCCCTTTCGGCTGGCTATTATGACGCTTACTACCTAAAAGCGCAAAAAGTCCGTACTTTGATTAAGCAAGACTTTGAAAAGGCTTTTGGTGCAGTTGATGTGTTAGTTTGTCCCACATCTCCCACTACAGCATTTAAAGCAGGGGAAAAAACTACTGACCCCTTGAGTATGTATTTAACTGACTTGATGACTATTCCTGTGAATCTTGCTGGTTTACCTAGTTTAAGTTTGCCATGTGGTTTTGACGAACAGGGGCTACCGATAGGATTACAGCTAATTGGCAATGTGCTGCGAGAAGACCAATTATTTCAGGTAGCTTATGCTTATGAGCAATCTACTACTTGGCATCTGCGTAAACCGCAAATATCTTGAAAATTGTCATTTGTCGCTTGTACTGAGCGTAGTCGTTGGCGCAGCCTCTCCAAGAGTTGTATTGGTCATTTGTCATCGGTTCTTAATTCTTCTCCTCTACTCAGTAGAGACGCGATTAATCGCGTCTCTACACTCTTTCTGCTTTTTTGGTCATTTGTTAGTCTGATTACTGACTATTGACTGTTGATTATTATCTTCTGGAGTCAGGGATTCAGCTGTAAGCTGTGGATTAAGTATATGAAGAAGACCAGCAGATGCACCGACCAATAATAAAATATAGGTCAGAACAAGAGGTATGTATGTATTTTGTTTGTTGTCTGAATTGTGGTAAGCATTTTTAGAATCTTGACAGACAACATTGGTTATAAGGCTGTACGATAAAGCATTTCCATCCAGCCCTAAAGCATCTCCATAACGACGGATGAATCCTTGCAGAAAAATCGGCTCAGGCAATTCTTCAAATCGATCTTCTTCTAACGCTTGCAAAATACCTACTCGAAGCATTGTCTGAGAGGCTATTTCTTCTATGCGAATAGATTTTTCTTGTCTTACTTGTCGCAAGCGTGTGGTTATTTCCTTTAGTTGCTCTACTTGAGCTTCATTTAAGAGCGTCACAGTCTTCTCCTGTATGGGCTAATTCTACTATTCATTGAGAAGACTTCAATCCGCATACGTAATTTTACTGAATATTTGATTTTAGGATAAATTTTTTTGAGAATGGCTTAATCCTGCATTTTAAATTGCTAATCGAACTTTACATAAGTATATATTGAGTTTAAATTAATACTTTCATTGTAAAAAAGCTAGAGGGTTAAACAAAAAACCTGTAATTTATAGCACAAGTATTTTACCAACGACTACTCTGGGCTGGGATAATTGCAGCGATCGCTAATGTTCTGTTCAATAACGATTAGTCATCATTCTTGATTGTGCCAACTCCTTGGTGATTATTAAATATGGCATTTGCTGCACCATAGATATTGACAAAAAATGTTTCATTGGGTTCAACTTTATTATCACCTCTGACGCCAATACTAATAACTTTGCTAGTTTCGCCAGGGTTGAAAACAATTGTCCCCAACCCGAAATTGTAATCCGAGTCAGATTCTTGGGCAGTACCATCACTCGTACTGTAATTTACAACTATCGGTTGATAGAATTCATTCGAGAGAGTGACGACAAAATTAGCATTAGTTGTCATCCCTGTTGTGCCTTCTTTGACTAATACATCTGCAATACTGATGGCTGGGGGTTGGTCATCATTTATGATAGTAGCCACTCCCAAGCTATCAGTAATTGTGGTGTTTGTAGCACCAAAGAGATTGACAGAAAATGTCTCATTGGTTTCAGGTTTGTTATCACCTATGACACCAATAGCAAGAGTTTTGGTGGTTTCGCCAGGATTGAAAACGATTGTCCCGGAAGCAGGGTTGTAATCAGAGTCAGAAACTTTAGCAGTGCCATCACTAGTGTTGTAATTTACAGTAACCTGCTGTAAACTCGCTGCGGAGAGAGTGACGATAAAGTTAGCATTAGTTGTTGTGCCTGTGTTACCTTCAGCAATTGAGACATCCGAGATACTGACAGTTGTTGGGTTGTCATCATCAATGATGGTAGCGATTCCTAAACTATCTGCAATCGTGCCATTTGTCGCGCCTGAAAGATTGACAGAAAATGTCTCGTTGGCTTCACTTTGGTTATCGCCGCTGACGCCAATACTAAGAGTTTTGCTAGTTTCACCAGGAGCGAAAATAATTGTTCCTGAATCAGAGTTGTAATCAGAGTCAGCAATTTGGGCAGTGCCATCACTCGTGTTGTAATTTACAGTAACTTGCTGATAACTAGGATTGGAGAGACTGATAGTAAAGTTAGCATTACTTGTTGTGCCTATGTTACCTTCAGAAACCGAGACATCCGAAATGCTGATAGTTGGTTGGTTATCATCGTTGATAATAGTACCAACTCCTAAACTATCTGCGATCGCAGCATTTGTCGCACCCAAAAGATTGACAGAAAATGTCTCGTCAGGTTCAAATTTGTTATCGCCTAAAACACCAATGCTAATAACTTTGCTAGTTTCACCAGGATTGAAAGTAATCGTCCCAAAAGCCGAGTTGTAATCAGAGTCACCAACTTGAGCAGTGCCATCACTCGTGTTGTAATTTACAGTAATCTGTTGAGAACTAGGATTAGAAAGACTGATAGTAAAATTAGCGTTAGTTGTTGTACCTGTGTTGCCTTCAGTAACTGAGACATCCGAGATGCTGATAGTTGGTTGGTTATCATCGTTGATGATGGTAGCAACTCCTAAACTATCTGCGATCGCAGCATTTGTTGCAGCCGAAAGATTCACAGAGAATGTCTCGTCAGTTTCAGTTTGGTTATCACCTATGACGCCAATACTAATAACTTTGCTCGTTTCACCAGGATTGAAAGTAATCGTCCCGAAAGCCGAGTTGTAATCAGAGTCACCAACTTGAGCAGTGCCATCACTCGTGTTGTAATTTACAGTAATCTGTTGAGAACTAGGATTAGAAAGACTGATAGTAAAGTTAGCATTAGTTGTTGTGCCTGTATTGCCTTCGGTAACTGAGACATCCGAGATACTGATAGTTGGTTGGTTGTCATCATCAATGATGCTACCAACACCTAAATCATCTGCGATCGCGGCATTTGTCGCAGCCGAAAGATTGACAGAAAATGTCTCGTTGGTTTCAGCTTTGTTATCACCGATGACACCAATGCTAATAACTTTGCTCGTTTCGCCAGGATTGAAAGTAATCGTCCCAGAAGCAGAGTTGTAATCAGAGTCACCAAGTTGAGCAGTGCCATCACTCGTGTTGTAATTTACAGTAATCTGCTGATAACTAGGATTGGAGAGAGTGACAATAAAGTTGGCATTAGTTGTTGTGCCTGTATTGCCTTCGGTAACAGAGACATCCGAGATACTGATAGTTGGTTGGTTATCATCGTTGATGATGGTAGCAACTGCTAAACTATCTGCGATCGCGGCATTTGTCGCACCCAAAAGATTTACAGAAAATGCCTCGTCGGTTTCAAATTTGTTATCGCCTACAACACCAATGTTAAGGGTTTTACTGGTTTCGCCAGGATTGAAAATAATCGTCCCCTGAGTAGAATTGTAATCAGAGTCAGCAGCATTAGCAGTGCCATCACTTGTGTTGTAATTTACAGTAATCTGCTGATAACTGGCATTGGAAAGACTGATAGTGAAATTAGCGTTAGTTGTTGTACCTGTGTTGCCTTCAGTAACAGAGACATCTGAGATGCTGATAGTTGGTTGGCTATCATCGTTGATGATGTTTACTGTAGCCGAACTGTTAGTAATTATGGAATTTGGCGCTCCAGTTATGATACTGGGGTTACTCAGAATAACAGTAATGTCTTCATTGAGTTCAAATGTGTTGTCACCCAAAACATTAGCTGTAATTGTCTTTGTGGTTTCCCCAACAGCGAAGCTTAAAGTTCCAGATGTAGCAGTTCCTCCACCCGTAACTTGAATATTGTTATAGTCACTGCCAAAAGTTGCTGCACCGTTAAAAGCATAATTTACAGTACTAGCCACGCCAATACCACCACTGCGAGTAACTGTGAAGGTAACAGCTTGAGTACCGCTATTACTTTCAGTTAAAGTTGAGGTGGGAGTAGAAATTGCATATTGAATCGCATCATTAGCAGCAATAGTTAGAGTAGTTTCAGTTATTGTCCCCAAATCAGCTCCTGTTAGCGTGCCGAAGTTGAGTACAACTGTTTCTGCATTCTCAGGTAAATCGTCTGGATTTATAGTAAAAGTAATTAGCTGTGTTAAATTTGCGCCTGTTGCCCCAGCAGTAAAAGAGATGGTAGCGGGGGAAAAAGTGTAATCGTTGCCATTAGTAGCCGTGCTATTGTTTTTGACGACAATAGGAACTGTGACAGCGGTTTCAGGAGAGGCATCTAAGGTAACAGAAATAGTTACTGTAGTGGCGGTACTATCTTCTGTTGTGTTGTACGTAGCAGCACCAAAGTTGACTTTTGGAAGCACATATTCAAATGCTCCAATGTCGATTCTCCCGCTTTCAATACGTTTAAAATCCGTGCCACGCTGATCCGTAGTTAAGCCACCATTGTAAGCGGGATCGCCAGCATTCCTGGCAGGACTGTTAAAGTATAGAGCATGAGTTTGTGTAGAACCACCGTAATCTCCTAGCGGTTTGAGTCCGGGGTTGGGGTTAATAATATCTGTACCCGTGCCCAGAGTCCCGGATGATTTACCAGTAAGATTGCCAATCAGGTTGTAAGCATTACCATTGAAATTGATCCCAGAGATATCTGGCCCTTGATTACCTCGGTCAATATTGCCCGCAATGATGCTATTGCTGATGCTTACCGTACCGCCAGACCTAAAAATACCGCCACCATTACCTGTACCATTGTTATCACTGTCAGCAGTGTTCTGAAAAATAGTGCTATTACTCACCGTGGCATTGCTGGTGTAGATGCCACCACCAGAAATTTTTGCTGTATTGCTAGAAATAGTGCTATTGCTTATGGTGAGAAGAGTACTACTGAAGATACCACCGCCGTTATCGTTGGCAGTGTTGCCGGAAAAAGTACTATTGCTAATAGTGGTATTGCTACTGTAGATGCCGCCGCCCCTGTAGCTGGCGGTGTTGCCAGAAAGAGTACTATTGCTGACTGTGACACTATTGGTACTATAAATGCCACCGCCGCTACTGTTGGCGGTGTTACCAGAAATGATGCTATTGCTGACTGTGAGACTATTAGTACTGTAAATGCCGCCACCATTGTTATTTCCTGCATTTCCCCCAGCTATATGTAACCCATCAATTAAGAGGGATGCACTGGCATTAAAAATACGGGAAGCATTGTTACCATTAATGATGAGTTTATTAGCCCCAGTTCCTTGAATTATGACTCCTTCGGTAACATTCAATTCCCCAGAAGTGAGGGTAATAGTGTCGGGGGTAGCGTCACCAAATATCCCAGTCGTATCAAAGATGATTGTCTCAATCCCTGGATCGTTATTGGCATTGATAATAGCTTGCCTCAATGAGCCAGCACCGCTATCATTGGTGTTAGTTACTACAAAAGTAGTATTATTTAGTTTGACAGATACATCGTCAATCGCTAAACCATGATCGTTGCTTCCATCATCTATGTCTTCCCAACGCAATATAATCTCTTCACCGTTAGTGATTGGGGTAGATAGGTTAAATATTACAGGTGCTATGACTACTCGATTGACACTTTGATTGCCATCTATGGCACCTGCGGTTGCAGTTGCAATTGGCCCGGTGAAATCTAGCGATGTGACAGATGTCCATGTTCCTGTTGTCAAACTTGTGAGAGTTGATCCAGTTTGATAACTAAATTTCAGCTGTTGCGGTGATATATTACCACCATTACGCCATTGCTCACCTGTGTAACCTACTTGCAAGTTAGTAATTGGTGAACCTGTGTTGTTTTGGAGGCGCAACCCATAATAAATAGTCCCTGTAGTACCAGAAGCTACAGAACCAAGTGCCCGTTCTGCATTATTAGCATTACCAAAACTGTACAATCCACCTGTGTTATTACTGCCAGTACCAGTGATGTAATTTGTTCTCGTGGAATACCAGCCCAAAATGGTTGAATCATTAGTCCAAGTAATAGATGTTCCAGAACTAGCTAATGTGTTGAAGTTTTCAGAGTATGTGCCAGTAAAACTAGCTGGCAAAATAGATTGGTAAGTCTGTATTACTTCAGGTTGAAATGCCAGAGAAGCCTCAATTTTCCCTGTCTTCACTTCTAAATCCCAGTCGCCACCTAAAGCTGCACTTCCGGTTTTGTCAGTGGAAGCGGCAACATCTGCTCCAGTAATTTGGCTAATCTGCTGTACAAATTTTGTGCCTTCACCGCTGGCTACATCACAGCCATAAAGTAGGATGTCAGCTTTATCAGTTAAAGCACTTGCCCACTTTTGTAACTGATTTTTGTAGCTATCCAGATTGCTAAGGTTGAAGTTGATTGACCCTAGCTGCAAACTCCCCACACTTCCGTGGGAAACAATGTGAATTGATTGAACTGAATTGGATTCACGTTTTGCTAGAAACTCGGTAATTTGTGCTAAACCGTCTCTATTGGCATCAAGAATAACAACTTCACTGCCGAGTGTGATACCAGCCATTAAGCTTTGGTAATCTATAACTTTTGGATCTATAAAAACAATATTTGTGTTTGCATCTATTAATTTTATAGTAGACTTGTTTCTGGTTTTAGGATGATAACTTTCTGGCTGTTTTATCATAATTATTATTCCTTAAATATAATTTATTAGCTTTGGCTTAGTAATATTTATCGTGCACAACAAAGTAGAAAGTGAATGACTCTGCATTCGCTTTCATTCCCAAATTAAATCGGTAATTAAACCTTTTATCTAATGAGACAAAACCGCGATATTTTTAGTTTTTATATAAGCAAGCACGCCTTGAGTAAAGTTAGCTGTTTTTTCATCACAGCTTTTGTTTATAGCAATTTATACTAAGCCTAGTGACAATACAACTGCATTTTTACTTAAATAACGATGGAGAGATTGATTGAAATTTGAGTATATCTAGCTTTATTAACAGTTCTGATACTACCAATGCTTTTTGGATAGCTAAAACTGTGGTCTGGGTGCGATCGCATACTTCTAGTTCATACAAGATAGTATGGGCAGGAACCTTGATGGAAAACTATATTTGGTAAGTAGACCTATAAATTTTGCTTGCTTACCCGCATCAAGCGGAGTACTTTAGATACTCATGTAACATAAAATTCCGCTTATGCGCCTGACTTCACTGGATGTTTTTCGCGGCATTACCATCGCTGGAATGATTCTCGTTAATATGGTGGGTGTCGCAGATGATGTATATCCTCCCTTAGCTCACGCCGATTGGCACGGCTGCACACCAACGGACTTGGTATTTCCCTTCTTTCTCTTCATTGTCGGTGTAGCAATGACTTTCTCGCTGTCAAAATACAGCGAAGGCAATAAACCAACCTCAGCTGTTTACTGGCGGATATTGCGCCGCGCCGCTATTCTCTTTGCCTTGGGATTACTACTAAATGGCTTTTGGAATCAAGGTATTTGGACTTTTGATTTGAGTAGTATCCGCATTATGGGAGTGTTGCAGCGCATCAGCCTTACCTATCTGCTGGCTTCCCTAGCTGTTCTCAACCTTCCGCGCAAAGGTCAATGGATACTAGCAGCAGTGCTACTCATTGGCTACTGGCTAACGATGATGTATGTAGCAGTACCGGAGCATGGTGCGGGAGTTTTGACGCGAGAAGGTAATTTCGGTGCTTATGTCGATCGCCTGATTATTCCCAAAGCACATTTATACAAAGGTGATGGTTTCAACTTTATGGGAGATCCAGAAGGCCTTTTCAGTACTATTCCCGCGATAGTAAGCGTCCTCGCTGGCTACTTCACAGGTCAATGGATACGCAGTCAACCTGTACAGTCACGTACAAGTATCGGTTTAGGATTATTTGGAGTCGGTTGCTTAATTATCGGTTGGGCATGGGGGTGGACATTCCCAATTAACAAAAAGCTGTGGACAAGTTCTTATGTAGTATTTACAACAGGCTGGGCGTTACTATTACTAGCAGCTTGTTATGAACTTATCGAAGTACGGCTGATGCGTCGCTGGAGTAAACCTTTTGAAATTATGGGCTTAAATGCGATCGCTCTTTTCGTTGCATCGGTTTTGTTAATTAAAATTTTAGTCAAAACCACTATTGGTACTGCCAAAGATGCTCCTAGTACCTACAATTGGATTTACCAGAATTTTTTCGCATCTTGGGCGGGTGTGCTGAATGGTTCCCTGTTATTTGCCTTAGTCACCGTGTTGTTGTGGTGGGCTGTTGGTTTTCTGATGTATCGGCAACGCTGGTTTCTGAAAGTGTAAAAAAGATTTTTGTTATTATTTACGTTTTAGTGTTTTCAATGTTACAACAGGTGTTAAGTGATAGATTGTAACACTTTAGGAACAAAAGCAATCGCAACTTTATCAATATTATTGGCGCGTTAATCTGCGCTTTCTTTAGCAAACTTACTTAAGCCCTGATATCGTTTCTAACGGCAGAAGGGTATACAGACTTATCTGTGCGTTGAAAATTCTTATTTCTTCTAATTCACTAAATTAATCCATAGAAAAATTGTGAGGTAATCGATGCATCGCATGAATTTTTGGGTATTTTTGCCAATTACCTTGGTATTGGGCTGCTCAAATCAACTGCTTCAATCTAACCCGTCTGTAGCCAACTCTAACCCAGCAGTACAAACTAGTCCAACTTTATTAGCAAAGGCGAGTTACCTTTCACCCTTGGAACAACAGGTAATTGTTGAAACAAATAAGGTAAGAACAAATCCTAAAGCATACCTCCCGATTCTGGAAAACTATAGAAAGCGCTTTCAGGGGAACCGAGTCAAAATTTCTAATAATACTTATCTACGAACTCAAGAAGGAGTTAAGGCAGTTGATGAAGCGATCGCATTTCTCAAATCAGCACGTCCTGTAGGAGCCTTGAGTGCATCTAAGGGTATGTCTTTAGGAGCAAAAGATCACGTAAAAGACCAAGGCCCAAAAGGTGCTATAGGTCATGATGGTAGCGATGGTAGCAACCCTTTTACTCGCATCAACCGCTATGGTAAATGGCAAACAACCGCAGGTGAAAATATCAGTTATGGGCCAAACAGCGCTCAAGATATCGTCATGCAGTTAATTATTGATGATGGTGTGAGCGATCGCGGCCATCGAAAAAACATTTTTAATGGTGCTTTTAAAGTCTCTGGTGTTGCTTATGGAACTCACAAATTATATAGAACAATCTGCGTGATTGACTACGCTGGCGGATATAGGGAAAAATAATTTGCGATCGGGAATAGAGAGGATTCTACCTGGAGATTAGAAATCGCGGTTACACAAACCATAGTCCACCTGCCAAAGAATTTGAAACCCGCCTAAGCGGGTTTTTTCTGTGTAGACACGGTTTCTAAATGCCCATTTAGTTATTCCTCGGCAAACCAAGCACCATGAAACCCATAAGGCACTCGTTGGGGAATTATCACCCGCGCTACAGGTTTAGCTGTTACATCTTGAGCATTCAGCACTACTAATTCTGAAGTATCTGAACCCTCATCATGGACGAAAGTCATCAGCCAACCATCATCCTCAGCCGTTGCACCAGGACGCGGCGCAAACACAGTTTCACCGCTATAGCGCCCCTGCCCAAATTCATGTGTTTGGGATTTTCCACTGCTGAAGTCGTATTTTATGATACCGTCAAATAAAGGTACGGGACTGTTTGCCGCTTTGTTAGTGTAGCCATATCGGTTTTGTCGCCCCAATCGGTTTTCGTTGACGCGGGGAAATTCCGAAGCTACATCATCCAACATCTCTTCACGCACTGTCCCCGTGCTGAGGTTAAATCGCCAGCGATGCAAACGGGGAATATTTGCGTTTGGATCGGGTTGCGAATCATCAGAACTCAAAACAGTTGTAGAACTCATGCGGCAGGCAATAAGTACTACTTCGTCTCCCTCTTCGTAAGCATTGAGGGTATGGAAGACGTAGCAAGCAGGACTTTCAAACCAGCGGATATTACTGTTGCCACCGTGACGTGGTACAATACCAAAGCGACTGGGGCGATCGCGCTCAAACATCATTACAGGTTCTCCCCGTTGCGATCGCTCTGGGTTAAAAGTCAGCGGCAAATCCATGAAAATGGTATAGTTTTCAGTGATGGCAAAATCGTGCATCATCACCCCTATTGGCAGTTCAATTGGCACTGTTCGCAACAGTTCGCCTTGTGCTGAGACCACGCTATATTGCAGATACGGTGGCGCAAACAGAGAATAGCCAAAGAAGATCATTTCCCCTGTAACGGGGTCTACCTTGGGATGGGCTGTGAAGGCAGAAACCAGCTTGCCATTGTAGGTGTACTCACCAATGGTTTCTAATTCAGGTAGCTTGATGGCGTGAGGTTTACCCCCTTCATTCAGCGCCAACATTTGACCAGCGTGCCACACTAAGGCAGTATTGGCAGTATTTTTGTAGCGACCGTGAGGGTTATCCATTTGTGGCGGTTCTAACAACCCAGTCCAGATAGCTTTACCTGCTTCTCGTTCTTTTTTCCATCCGAAAGTCTGGACGTAGCGGTTACGATAAGTGGCTATGCCGTTGCTAATTTGCACACCATGCAACATCCCATCCCCATCAAACCAATGATATTGACCGATAGGCGTCCATTGAGGGTTAGGGCCATTCCGCACAAACATCCCTGATAGGTCAAGAGGTAATTCACCGATAACTGACAATTGGTCGGTGGTGATTTCTTTATGGACTGGAGCAAAATTGCCATCGAGATAGGGATTGACTGCTATTGTTACCATTGTCTTGATTTCAGCGTACATTCGTACTATACATTCTGGTTTGTTATCATGCCCACATGGAAATTTTGAGAGCGTTGTAGAATTTTTGCAAGTCTCTAAATTGATTTGCTTCAATCGATAACGAAGATAATCAATCCTCAGCTTTTGGTGAATATACAACAGTACTACTATTTAATGACACTGCTTCTACTGGTACTTCTTGATGCCTATTTGGTTTGATAAATTGCTCTGTTATCGTTTTAATTACGATATACAAAATCGGGACGACAAACAAACTCAAGAAAGTAGCGATTAACATCCCTCCAAAAACTGCTGTTCCCAAAGATTGACGACTTCCCGCCCCTGCACCTGTGGCAACAGCTAACGGGAAAATCCCCAAGAGTGTAGAAAAAGCAGTCATCAAGATTGGGCGTAACCGCTCTTGTGAAGCTTCAATTACTGCTTTGGTCATTGAAAGCCCTTGCTCTCGCAATTGGTTAGCAAATTCCACAATCAAAATCGCGTTCTTACTAGCTAAACCGATCAACATTACTAGACCAATTTGACAGTAAACATCATTCGCAAAACCCCGCATTGATTGAGCTATAAGCGCTCCAAAAATAGCTAAGGGAACTGATAACAGAATGATAAAGGGATCAACGTAGTTCTCATATTGAGCGGCTAGTACCAAGAATACAAAGATTATTCCTAATCCAAAGATTAGCGGTGCTAAACCACCAGAATCTATTTCTTCTAATGCAGTTCCTGACCATTCGTAACCATAACCAGCAGGTAAAACTTCTTTAGCAACTTTTTCCATTGCTTTAATTGCGTCTCCTGAACTAGAGCCAGGAGCGGCGGAACCATTAATTTCAATTGAGCGGAACAGATTATAGTGATTTATCGTTTGCGCTCCCACAGTCTGAGTAACTGTGACTAAGTTACTCAAAGGAACCATTTGATTCTTTTGAGAACGAACGTATAGTTTGCCAATATCTTTGGGATTGGAACGAAACTGTTGATCTGCCTGGATATACACCCGATAATTACGCTGCTGGAGATTAAAATCATTTACATATTGCGATCCCAAAGCAGTTTGTAAAGTACTGAAGACATCATCTATGGAAACTTGCAATGATTTGGCTTTATTGCGGTTCACTTCCACAAGCAATTGTGGTGTATCTGCGGCAAAGGTGCTAAATACAGCTTGTAATCCTGGTGTTTGATTAGCTTTACCCAGCAACTGACCCATCGACTGGACTAGATTTTCTAAACCACTGTTACCTCTGCGGTCTTGCAGTTGAAAGACGAAGCCCCCAAAGTTACCTAAACCCTGAATTGGTGGCGGGTTAACAGGAAAAACCCTGGCTTCTGGAATTGACAATAACTTCCCTTGCAATTTACCAATAATCGCCTGTACTGATTGATCGGGTCTTGAACGCTCATCCCAAGGTTTTAAAGTTGTAAATATGATGCCACTATTGGCAGTGCTACCACTAAAACCAAATCCACCGATCGCAAAAGTCCCCAGTACTTCTGGAAGTGGCAGAATTTCTTTTTCTACCTGTGCAATCACATCGCTAGTATATTGCAGCGAAACCCCTTGCGGCCCTTGGATAATGGTGATGAAGTAGCCTTCGTCTTCATCGGGTAGAAAGGCTGTTGGTACTGTGGTGTACAACCAAGCAGTCATTCCCAAAGAAACGATAAACAACCCAATGACAATAGCTTTGATGTGTGTTAGAAAGGTCAGCGATCGCTTATAACCATTCTGTACCCAGTCAAGAAAGCGATTAATCTGGCCAAAAATCCAGCCCAGCCAGCCAGAAGGTTTTTGTCCTTGACGCAGCAGCAGCGCACACAATGAAGGTGTCAGGGTCAAAGCCAAAAAAGTTGAAATTGCAATGGAAAAAGCGATCGTCAGGGCAAATTGCCGATAAAGTGCGCCTGTGGTTCCCGGAAAAAACGCCACTGGCACAAACACCGCCATTAATACTAATGAAGTGGCAATAACCGCGCCAAACAGTTCCTTCATTGATTCACTAGCGGCTCGACGAGGATTTATGCCTTTATCCTGAATAAAACGGCTGATTTGCTCAACTACAACGATCGCATCGTCTACCACCATCCCCGATGCTAAAGTCAGACCAAATAAAGTCAAACTATTGATGGAAAAGTTAAAAACTTTGACAAAGGCAAATGTCCCAATTAAGGAAAGCGGAATGGTAAGTGCTGGAATTAAAGTAGTTCGCCAGTCCTGTAAGAACACAAAAATTACAATTACAACTAGCACTACCGCTTCAATCAGAGTCTTGATAACTTCTGACATCGACTCTTCTACAAAGGATGTCGTGTCAAAAGCTACCTGATATTTCAGCCCTGGGGGAAAACTCGGAGCTAATCGCGCTAGTTCGTCTTTGACTCCCTTAGCCACATCCAAGGCATTACTACCAGGAACTTGATAAATCCCTAAACCGACAGCATCGTTACCACGAAATCGCAGAAATGAACTGTAGTTTTCTGCACCCAGTTCCGCTCTACCGACATCTTTGAGCTTGACTAATGTGCCATCATCTCCAGTTTTCAGGACAATTTCTTCAAATTCTGATGGTTCTTCTAATCGGCTAGCAGCACGCACATCAAGTTGATATCTTTGCCCTTCAGGAGCCGGTTCTTGTCCAATTCTCCCTGCACCAACTTGCAAGTTTTGTTCAGATAAAGCATTCGCTACATCCTTGGTCGTTAGTCCCCGACTAGCAAGGCGACTCGGATCTAGCCACAGGCGCATTGCATAGCGACGTTCACCAAAAATTTGAGCGTTGCTCACGCCTTTGACTCTTTTTAGGGCATCTGCTAAGTAAAGGTCGGCATAATTGCTTAAGAATATATTGTCGTACTCTTTATTTTCAGCGAATAAACCAATCGCTAAGAGAATATTGCTAGATTCTTTCGATACTCGCACTCCCGTGCGTTGCACAGAGTCTGGTAGTTGTGGTTGGGCAACAGAAACCCGATTTTGCACATCCACAGCTGCAATATCTTTATCACGCGATGAATCGAAGGTGGCTGTAATGGTACTAGTACCATCGTTACTGCTGCTGGAAGTGAGATATCTTAGTCCCTCAACCCCGTTGATTTGCCTTTCTAAGATATTTGTCACTCCGCTTTCTACGACTTCTGCACTAGCTCCGCTATAGTTGGAAGTTACAGTGATTTGGGTGGGACTAATTTCTGGGAATCTAGCGATCGGTAGTGTGGGAATACTGATTAATCCGATTAAAAGTATGACGATCGCACATACCGACGCAAAAATTGGCCGCTTAATAAAGAAGTCAACAAACATAGTTTAAAAATTGGGCTTTGGGTATTTGGTATTTGGCATTGGGCATGGGGCATGGGGACATTGGGCATTGGTTATTTCCCCCCTGCTCCTCTGCTCCTCTGCCTCCGTGCCCTCATCTTCCCTCTTCAGCTAAGGCTTCTGGCTACCAACTTCTTGTGTTTCAGGAGTAATGGGAGCGCCATTGGTTAAGTTAAGAATGCCGGAAACAACAATTTTGTCCCCTGCTTTTAGTCCTTCGATAACTTGATAATTATTCCCCTCAATAACTCCTAATTTCACCGGTTTTTGTTGAGCTACCAAAGCTGGCGCTCCAGGTTTAGAATTTTCCTGCGGCGCCTGCGCCACAAATACAAAAGTCTCTCCACCCAACCGGGATATTGCTGTAACTGGAATTAAAATTCCTGGACGCTCGTTCCAGATCACTCTAGTTTGCACTGACTGAAGATTAAGCAGTCGATTTCTCGAATTGCCAAAGTTGGCTTTTACCAAAACTGTCTGCGAATCGGAACTAGCATTTGGGGAGATAAAACTGATCCTACCCGTTGCTATGGGTTTATCTTGGACATCCAGCACTTGCACAGGTAAGCCCAAGCGCAACTTTCTGGCTTCAGCTACGGGAACGGAAATATTCAGTTCTAAAGAGTCGTTTCTAGTTAGTGTAGTCAGTTGATCGGCTTTTTCCACATAATCTCCCACCTTTGCTGGAATATCACCAACAATGCCAGTGAAAGGTGCTAGAACTTTTGTGTATTGCAATTGGACTTGGGCAGCTTGGACTTGGGCTGCTGCTTGAGTTACTTGCGATCGCGCTTGGGCAATTTCTTCTGGACGCGAACCATTTTCTAGTTGTCTTAAGTTTTGTTTCTGTTGTTCCAAAGCACCAGCTAGCTCATTAACACTCGATCTTCTGCTTTGACGGAGTTGATCTAAGCGTTTCTGAGCTACGACCAGAGCAGCTTCAGCACTTTGCTGTTCTTTGACATATCCTTCTAAGGTATCTTGGGAAACTGCGCCCTCTTTTCTCAATTGTGCATATCGTTTAGCGCGTGACTGTGCTAGTTCCACATCAGATTTCGCTGACTGAATTTGAGCCTCAGCCTGAGCAATTTCTTCTGGTTGCGATCCCGATTGAGCATCTCTAAAGCGAGCTTGGGCTTGGGTTAACTGCGCTCTAGCTTGGGCAACTTCTTCTTGTCGCGTACCTGCTTTGAGTTCAGCAAGACGTGCTTGGGCTTGTTGCAGTGAGCCTCTAGCTTGTAACAATTGAGCTTGGACATTATCACTTTGCAGACTAATAATGACTTGTCCTTGTTGAACGCGGTTGCCCTCTTGGATGAAAATCTCGGTAATTCGCCCTTCAACCTGTGGCTTAATGATTACTGAACGTGGAGCCTCTAAAGAGCCAATAAACTCCGAACTTTCTTGAACGGTTTCAGTTTTCACTGTCGCTAGCTTGACTGGAACTGCTCTAGGTTGACTAGCATTTGCTTCAGCACCACCTTGTGCTTTGCTAGCATTACTAGTTTGCCACCAGCGCCAACCAAAACCTACACCTGCAATTAATAAGACGATTCCTAATAGTAGGGGCCAACGACGTTTTTGAGGTGGCTTAGGCGATCGCTGTGGCAATTGTTGCGACTCTTGACTAGAATCAGTAACAGCAGGCTGTTCTATTTCAATGGGTAAGGGAGAGTCAGGGAACTCAGAATGGGACATCTTCGTTTTCTCGTCTTGTGGATTTAGACTTGGGCAATCTACTCTTCGCTAAAAAAGCACTATTTGGAATAGTTTTTTAGCCCTTTTTTCTCTATGTTGGTGAAAAATATGTTTGGGTATTTGGGCGATCGCTCACGATGTCTAGCACCTAAAATGAAGCAATTTTGTTCAGCACATTATGGTTGATTTGTACATTACTTGACTCCGTTCAATTTCTTAAAGTGTAATTTATAATTTTTTGTTAGTCAGTATAAACACAGTGCTTTCTATCTAAGCTAAAGCACAGTTCATCTTGTTGCAGCTAAAGCTTCTGCCTGTAAAGCGATTGTTTCGGTAATTAGAGCAAGTTAGTAGTTGTTTTTTAGTTATGCAAATGACGAAACAAAGTTACCTCATTGACCGCAGCAACACGAGTAATTTCTCGCGTTGCCGCTGTGATTAAACCTGTAGTTGCAAATACCTTAGTTGCTGATTAGATCGAGGTGCATAAGTTTGTGCTGTACTTGATGGTAATGTTTTCTATGAGTGTTTGCAAGCGCTTGCTTGCATTATAACCACATAGCAAACGAGATTAGTATTATTTATAGATGAGTTTATCCCTCTTGAGTAGTACTGAATACTGATCTTAAGGAAGAAAAGAGTCTTGAGCAATGCCTTCTCTATGAGAGGCTCCGCCAACGCGTAGCTTTGCTTTTTTCCCCGTATGGGTACGGCAGGCTACGCCTACGGCGATTAATTCAGCTCTATTAATCATCAAGTTCTCCTCACCAAGAACGACGTGCAATCAATTAGTATTCTCTAGATTCCTATTTTTGACCAGTTTCAACTTCCTACAGTTAGTTCACCCGATCGGTTGATATTTAAATCACCCATTCGGGTGAGTTAATTTATTCCAATCGAGGTTTTGTTTGTGTAGCTAACGAGTGAGAAATCCTTAATCCCCTTCAACCATCCACAACTGATTTCTTAGAATCGAATTTTGGTAAGATACCCACAGTTGATTTTCGGTTGGTAACAATATGAGAAAAAAGCCACTCATACCGATCGAGCGCTTGCTCTAAGGAATAGTTTTCTTCGGCAAATTGTCTTCCTGTGTTACCTAGCTTCGTCACTAGAGCCGGATTAGCATATAAATCACGCACCGCAGCGGCCATTGCCTGGGGCGATTCTGGTTCAACAACTATCCCACCACCACTGAGTTCGATCGCTTTAGCAGCAGTACCAGTGGCGGGAACTGAACCTACAATTGGACGACCACTCGCCAACAACAGTGGTATTTTTGAAGGCATATTGAACGAAATCACATTGTGCTTTTGCACAATTAGCCCGACATCAGAAGCTGCTAGCATTTCAGGTAGTTTTTCTCGCGGCTGTAACGGTAGTAGCAAAACATTATCTGCTCCATTTGATAGACAATATTCCTGCAACCTTTGCAATGCTCTTGATTCGCCAACAATGACAAAGACAATATCTTTGATATGACGTAAACAAACGGCTGCTTTGATTACTGTCTCTAAACCTTGCGTTAGAGCAATGTTGCCTGAATAAAGTACTACGAATTTCCCATTTAGTTGATGGTTAGATATCCAAGAGTTGCTCTGTTTCGGTAACGGGCGAATAAAATTTACATTTACCCAATTAGGAATACAAACGATTTTATTAACAGGTACTCCCTTATTTACTAAATTATCACGAAACCCATCAGCGATCACACTAATAGTGTGTGCAGTCCGATATGCAAATTTCTCTAAAGCTGCAAGAGTTCGGATCATCCACTTGTTTTTTAATAGCCCGATACGCACAGCAGCTTCTGGTAAAATATCTTGCACATTTAGAACTACTGGGCAGTTGTATAACCAGCCTAATGTTGTTACTGGCAACGTACCTAGTAGCGGCGGAACTGTTAGGATAATCACATCTGGTCGCCCACCCTTAAAGGCTTGGGGTAAGCTCGTGAAAACAAAGCTCAACTCCAGTAACAGCCGATCCACGAGGTTAGGTTTAGACTTAATTCGCACGTAACTTCGCGCAATTGTTACGCCATTTTTTTGTTCCGTAAGATACCATTTATTTTGATACCCATCGTAAATTTCGCGCTGAGGATAGTTGGGCATTCCCGTAATCACTCGCACTTTATGACCTCGCTTTACTAGCCCTTCTGCCAATTCAGTCATTAACGGAGCAATTCCAATTGGCTCTGGATGATAGTTGTAGGAATAAATCAGAATATGCATGAACTATTTGTGAATTTTGCGAAAATAGCATGAGACGATCGAATTACTTATTAATAGCCAGTAGGGGCTGCTATTTTTATTGCTTACAGCGTTTTTTTGCATAAAGCATAAAGCTATAGGTTTAGAGGTAAGAAGCAGAGGTAGAAACTGTTTATATCTGGTTTGTATCTCTGTATTTCATTACCTCATTTATTTACAAATGCTGTATTTTGACTGGTTAAATTGTTTAATTAGAAAAAATGTGTTAAACATTGTTTATAAATTTTTTTGTGGTTTTCAAAAGATAATTTTTGTCCGGCATAAAAAACTTAAAAATCAAAATATTACTTTGTATAAACTGGTGAAATTATTGATAAATATAAACTTTATTTTCTGCTGATTATGACAAAAGTTGGTCTCTTTATTTCCGAACTAATGCTTAAATTTACACTTGGAAAATTGTAACATTATATTCACTATTATGCATATAACCCTCATTCCGCCTTTTCAACTGGCACATGAAGTATTTTTAACCAAGTCATCAGTATTGTATTCATTGAGGAGAATCCCACTTTTTGAGTAATTCAAAGGCGTTGACTAAAACAGTGTTGAGTGCTGAGTAATAAATGCTGAGGTAAAAATAAAATTAATTTCACTCATATTTTTAATGAGGTTATATGATAACCCTACTAGTTCAGTTAACTAGTAGGGCTAGAATAGAGATTCAGTAAATTTGGCAAGCTCTGACTAGAAAGCCCTAATTTCTAGTAAAAAGCTTGCTTTTTCTTTAAAGTTGAAGCTATACCCAAACCAGCAAATGCTAGCAAACCCAAGATAGAAGCAGGCTCTGGGACTTTGGACACTTGAATAGAGCCAGAATTTTGATCTAGTGTTATTGACGTATTCTGTTGATCGACATCCTGACGTAATTGCAAAGAGTCGCCAACCGTTCCCTGAAAGAAATATTCTCCAATTACACCCGTTCCTCCGGCGACATCAAAGGGGCCAAATAATGTCTGAGTGGAAGTATTAAAATTGAAAGCGAAGAAGTTAGATTCTGATACTCCACCACTAACGGTGTTATAAGTTCCCAGAAGATTTTTAGATGGGTCTAAGAAGGAGACATTCAAGGATTGTAAAAAGTTGGTGGCTCCACTACCAAGTTCTGAAATGATTGTTGGTGCTGTAGTTTCGTCGTAGCTGAATGAACCTGTTGCTGAGTAACCAGCATTACCTTGCCAATTAAAGTTTAATTCAATAGCTTGGGCTGGGTTGTTAGCACTAGTAGCGATCGCAACACTGGTTACTGCGATCGCGGTAATTTGGGCGAAAATATTTTTCATGGTCATAACTCCAAAATTGATTGTCATAATGCATATATCAATGCATCAATCAAGACTAAGCTTACGATAGAAATATATATCCGTAAATACCGCATAAAATACGGTATGTAATGTAATGAATCTGTGAAGAGAAGCACTCACTATATAAAGTTTTGCATAAAATGTCAAGTCTATAGTGATGTCTGACGACAAACTCCTCTGCGTTTACGCTCCTTTTTATGCAATCCACTCTGGCTTAATTTCCATTCCTCATTTATCGTAAATTAAAGGGTTTGAAATCCCTGCGTTTTCACGTAGCCCAGTTACTCTGGAGGATCTTCTAACAGTAGGAGTTTAAGTACTCGTCTATTTGCATAGCGTGCCAGAGACAAAATATCTTTAATGTTGAATTTTGAATTGTTAACTATGGGGTTTTCCTTTATTCTCTTCGATGATCGATTTAGCAAAAAATCACGAGCGATCGCCTGAGAATAACTGATAAAGTTGAGCTACGCAAAGTTGAAAACAGTGTCCTATGCCTGGGTTTCTATTAGAAGTTGGTACAGAAGAACTACCTGCAAGTTTTCTCAGTGATGCTTTAGTGCAATGGCAGGAACGCATTCCCCAAAGCCTGGAAACAAACAGTCTCAAGGGCGAAAGTGTCCAGATATACGGTACTCCCCGGCGGCTGGCGGTATTGATTAAAGGTCTACCATCGCAGCAACCAGATCGAGAAGAAGAAATTAAAGGGCCCCCCGCCCAAGCCGCCTTTAAAGATGGTCAGCCAACAGCAGCAGCAGCAGGCTTTGCCAAAAAGCAAGGTGTGGAACTAGATGCGCTGTCTGTTCGCCCCACTGACAAAGGGGAATTTGTCTTTGTACAAAAAAGAATTCCCGGTCGTCCTGTGGCGGAAATTTTGACAGAACTTGTTCCCCAGTGGATTTGGGGTTTAGAAGGTAAGCGGTTGATGCGTTGGGGGAATGGGGATGCCAGGTTTTCTCGACCAATTCGTTGGCTGGTAGCTTTGTTAGATGAGACAGTATTGCCTTTAGAATTAGTGAATGGTTCTAAAACGGTTCAGAGCGATCGCATTTCCCAAGGTCATCGGGTTTTGCATCCTGAACCTGTGACAATTGCCCAAGCGACTGATTATGTTACCGCCCTCAAGTCTGCTTATGTCACCGTTGACCCAGAAGAACGGGTAAATCTGATTAAAGAGCAAGTAAATGCAGTCGCAGAGAATTTAGGCGGGTATACAGTAATTTACCCCGATTTGTTAGCAGAAGTAACCAACCTTGTAGAATATCCTTCCGCAGTTGTTGGTAAATTTGAACCAGAATTTTTGGAATTACCAACTGAGGTAATTACGGAAGTCATGGTTACTCATCAACGTTATTTTCCTGTATTCAAACCAGGGAGTTTTGAGCAAGAACTATTGCCCAATTTCATCACCATTTCTAACGCCGATCCCAAGAAATCAGATATTGTTGCTGTAGGGAATGAAAGGGTAATTCGTGCCAGATTAGCTGATGGCAGATTTTTCTACGACGCTGATTTAACTAAGCCAATAGAAAGCTTTTTACCCCAGTTAGAAAAAGTCACTTTTCAAGAAGAATTGGGTTCGGTACGTGCCAAGGTAGATAGAATAGTTAAAATTGCCGAGCAAATTAGCAGTCAATTAGAATTAGCGGAAGATCAAAGCCAAAGAATCCAACGTGCTGCTTTATTATGTAAAGCCGATTTGGTAACACAAATGGTGTATGAATTCCCCGAATTGCAAGGTATTATGGGAGAAAAATATGCCTTAGCCAGCGGTGAAGATGCCGAAGTAGCAAAGGCAATTTATCAACATTATTTGCCAAAGGGAGCCGGTGATATTTTACCTGAAACACTCACGGGTAAAATTGTTGGTTTGGCAGATAGATTAGATACTTTAGTGAGTATCTTTGGTTTAGGTTTAATTCCCTCTGGTTCATCCGATCCTTTTGCTTTGCGCCGTGCAGCTAATGCTGTAGTTAAAATTGTTTGGTTAGATAATTTGCCAATAAATTTAGATGATTTATTGAAGCAAATATCGATAGACTTTGCAGCAAACTATCACAAAGATGGGGCATCATTAACCACAGCATTACAAGAGTTTTTCTTGCAACGCATCCGCACTTTACTACAAGAAGAAAAGCAGATTGATTACGACTTAGTAAATGCAGTTTTAGGAGAAAACGATCCAGAATACACAGAACGGACGTTAAAAGATTTATTGGATGTCCGCGATCGCGCTTTGTACTTACAACAAATCCGTAACGATAGTACTTTAGATAACATCTACGAAACCGTTAACCGTTCCACACGATTAGCCGCCCAAGGCGATTTGGATACTAAACAGCTAGAACCAACAACCGTAGTTCGTAAAGAATTATTCCAAAAGCCCTCTGAAGACGCTTTGTATAATGCCTTAATCGAATCAGTGCCGCAAACTCAAGCAGCACAGCAAACACGAAATTATCAACTGTTAGTAGCAGCACTCACGAAAATTGCTCCGGCAGTTAGTAACTTCTTTGATGGCCCGGATAGCGTTTTAGTTATGGACTCCGATCCAGAAATCAAGCGTAATAGGTTACATCTGCTGGGACTAGTTCGCAATCATGCCCGTGTTTTAGCTGACTTCGGTGCGATCGTCAAAAATCTGTAGCGTAGGTCAACAAAAACTTGTGTAATTTTTGCCAAGAAAGGCTACTATAGGGAGTGCTTAACCAGGGACACTCTGCTGCAATCTATGTCCAAAGCTCATGTTGTTGGATTGGGAAAGTCCGGTGTTGCTGCGGCGAGATTGTTGAAACGGGAAGGTTGGGAGGTAGAGCTGAGCGATCGCAACACCTCCAAAACCCTCCTAGAACAACAACAAGAACTCGCTGCCGAGCAAATAACCGTTAAACTAGGACAATCCCTAGAATTGAATGGTGCTAATTTACCCCAATTAATAGTCGTTAGTCCTGGCGTGCCTTGGGATATTCCCGTATTAGTTGAGGCACGCCAATTAGGTATTGAAACCATTGGCGAAATGGAACTCGCTTGGCGAAATTTGCGATCGCTACCTTGGGTAGGAATTACCGGCACTAATGGCAAAACTACTACCACAGCTTTAATTGCTGCCATTTTCCAAGCAGCAGAATTAAATGCACCCGCCTGCGGTAATATTGGCTACGCTGCTTGTGAAGTTGCCCTATCCCAGAAGGGCAGGGGGGCAGAGGGGCAGGGGGGCAGAGGTGAAGGAACTGCGATCCAAAATCATGTTGATTGGGTGATTGCGGAAGTTAGTAGCTATCAAATAGAATCTTCGAGTTCTCTTGCTCCCCGGATCGGTGTTTGGACGACTTTCACACCGGATCATCTCAGTCGCCATCAGACTTTAGAGAACTATTACAACATCAAAGCCAAATTATTACGTCAGTCGGAGTTGCAAGTGTTCAATGGCGATGATGCCTACTTGAGCCAGCTAGGTTTAAGTGCTTGGCCTGATGCCTATTGGACAAGTCTCAAAGGAAAAGATTTTCTGATTAGCGAAAAAGGCTTTTACATTGAAGACGGCTGGGTTGTGGAAAAATTGACTGCAAACTCTGCACCAGAAGCAATTGTGAAGGTATCTAGTTTGCGAATGGTGGGAGAACATAACCAGCAAAATCTGTTGATGGCAGTAGCAACAGCAAGATTAGCGGGAATTAATCGTGATGCGATCGCACTTGCAGTTCGGGAATTTCCTGGTGTTGCCCATCGTTTGGAGCATATCTGCACATGGGAAGGTATTGATTTCATTAACGACAGCAAAGCCACCAACTATGATGCTGCTGAAGTTGGTTTAGCATCTGTTAACAGTCCAGCGATTTTAATTGCTGGTGGAGAAGCTAAAGCGGGTGATGATACTGCCTGGCTAGCACAAATTCAAACTAAAACTGCTGCTGTGCTATTGATTGGTTCTGCTGCACCTGCATTTGCCAAACGTCTCCGAGAGGTGGGGTATCATACATACCATATCGTGGAAACTATGGAAAGGGCAGTTCCCAAATCGGCAGAATTAGCCAAGCAGTATCAAGCGCCTGTGGTATTGCTATCTCCAGCTTGTGCGAGTTTCGACCAATATCCGAATTTTGAGGTGCGGGGCGATCGCTTCCGTCATCTATGCCTTGCTTGGGCAGGTGGTTGGAAACCTGCCAAAGTAGAATTTCCAGAACTTGAAAACTCTAGTCAAGAGTCCATAGTTCAAAGTCGATAAGCATCGTTTCTTAACAAGTTCGTAGTAAGGACTTTAGTCCTTGTTTTCTAAGCACTAAAGTCCTTACTACAAACTCTCAAAACTAATTTGACAAAATACTAGAAGGATTATTTAGTAGTTTTCTATAATTATATTTTGCTGTAGTTTGCAACTTCAACCTCATGAGCGATGCTTGTAGGTTTAGGAATAGGTAAACCATCTTCTAGCATTCCTTCTATATGAAATTCAATAGCTTCTGCAATCATCTGTTTGACTTCTTCTATAGTTTCACCCACAGCTACACAACCTGGTAAATCAGGGACATAAGCGCCGTAGCTAGTTGCTCCCTTTTCAATCACAACTGTATAACGCATCAGTCTTCCTCCAATTGAGCTTGTCTCCAGATATTTTTCAGAGTATCAATTGGTACATCCACATTTGGCTTACCAGCCACTGTTACAGTACCAGCTTTATCAGGATGTTTGAACTGTCGATGACTACCTTTAGTTCTAGCAAGATACCAACCATCAGCTTCTAGTCGTTTGATCGCTTCGCGTACTTTCATGCTACTACTTATCTGTACAGTTAAAATTTCTGTTACAGATAGAGTGCCTTATTAAGAAAGCAAAGTAAACGCAATTCTATCCGTCATTTTGTCGTGGTTTTCAGTATTGCTACCCAACATATCAATCAACCAATAGGGCGATTTCCGGGATTGACTGCATGAATATATTCACTACCCGATCGCGGTCTTCCTCGTTTATAATAAGCTTCTTCTGGTTTACCCCATCCTAGCTGCAAAATCATTTCCAAAAAGCTAGAATTTTCCCACTTGCACAAACTTGCCCACTCTGTTCTTTGAGCAATTCTCTCTACATCAGATGTGACAATTTGTTGGTGTTGTTTACTATTATTAAAACTCAAGTATAAATCCATTCCTATAGTGACTTCATACCAAAATTCTACGATGGAATTTTTAGCGGCTTTTAATATCTCTAAGTCACCATTGAGGGCAATTAACTCACTATCTATTTCGGGATAGTGCAAGTTTTTTCCTTTAACTGTCACTTCTCGCCAAATAATCCCGGAAACTCGATTTTCTTTCTGATAGTCGTGAATTGCAGCTTTGAAATCTTGATAGGCAGTAAACTGTTGCAACCCATCAGTGCTGATAAACTGGTCAATTACAGGATTGCCAGAGACTTTTATTTCTAACTTTAAGCGTTTCCCTTTGAGGCAAGCTTGGCGTTCGGCTGCCAAAATTTGAATTAGCTCCTGGGTGGTGTAAACCTTTGACATCAGAATACACTCTGTTAATTATTGGGCAATGGGCATTGATTACAGACTATAGACTATGGATTAATTTCCTCAATTGTTAATACAGATATTTCAATATTATGCTTTGACATCGGCGGCAATGTAGTAACAGATATAACTAAAAATTAGGGCAGACCAATTTGGTCTACCCCATAGGTTACTTAGCTAACTCACTACTAAACTCGTTAAAAGCTCGCCGTTTTAGCTGTGCTGTTTCAGTACGTGGTAATAAATCAAAGATTTTACGAAATTGATCGTCTATCTCTTCAAAAGGTACTTGACCCTTTTTATTCAAAAGTACTTCACCTGACTTATTTAACACCACTACTTGAGGAACACTCCCAGCATAGTAATATCCTGGTTCAGTTGGGTCGTAGGTCTCTTTCTGCGGGATAGTATCTACACTAATCGGCATAATCTCTGCTACCCGACCGTAGAATTCCTGTACCCGTGAGATAGAAATGGCATATCTTTTGGAATCGCTGCTATCATCCAGATAAAAAGCCAAAAATACGGGTTTATGTTCCGCTAAAGTCTGTGCTAGTGTCTGTCTGGGAGGAACCAATGAACCATTGCCAGCATAAACGACAAAGATGTTGCCATCATATAAATCATTATTCAGACCAGCAGATGCAGGTTGCATACTTATAATGAAAAGACTTACAAGCAACAACAGGCATTTGGACAACCACCTTTGCCAGCTAGTAATTTGTTTATGTAAAAAAAGAAACTTTGTGCTATTCATCAAAAGGAACCTTGCAAGCTACTACTTGTTGTGAGTTTGTGCTGAATTTGGCCAACTGGGCTGGATATGTAATTACGCCCACGCACTATTTTTTAAGATAACGCCTACTGAGATTATCTCTCGCAAGTGGCTGGTATCGCTACGCAGAATTCAAAACAAAGGTAAAGTAGCGCAACGCAACAATCCAAAATCATTCGACTGAGCGTAGCCCTACTCTTCCGGGGAAACAAGCAACGTGTAGCATTCCGCAGGAAAGTCTAAAATTCAAAATTGCGAATACTGGCTTTTTTAGCCAGGATTCGCTAAACTCACAAGATTAAATTTGCACTTTTAATTAACAACCGCCAGAACACTAGGGTACAGATGTGGGAAACAAAATACAATTCATAGATAGACTGCGATTGGGTTTCGCGGTGTCAGTGGCAAAGAGTGTGACCTTTATAGTGCGATCGCTCCGTCTGGGTGCTGCTAGTGTATTACCAGGCTCGATTGCTCGTCGCATTGAACCCCGACTCTTACAATTATTGAGTCAGCAAGTTAAAAACGGGGTGATTTTAATTGCTGGTACTAACGGCAAAACTACTACAGCGCTGCTTTTATGCACGATATTAGAACGCAAGGGTTTTCGCGTCACTCATAATTCTACAGGTGCAAATCTGGAAAATGGCTTGATGACGGCGCTGTTAGAAAGCACCAACTTACTAGGTACGCTAAATACTGATTATGCCATTTTGGAAGTTGACGAAAATATTGTACCGAAAGTATTAGCGCCACTCCAGCCGCGAATCATTCTCTGTTTAAACTTGTTCCGCGACCAACTCGATAGGTACGGGGAGGTAGACACAATTAGTAAGCGTTGGACAAAAGTTATTTCTACCCTACCACCAGAAACGGTGGTAATTCCTAATGCTGATGACCCAACTTTATCTAACCTCGGTCAGCAGTTACCCCAACGGGTGTTATTCTTTGGCTTGAATGAACCAGAACATTATTTAGAAGCAATTCCTCACGCTGTTGATTCTATTTATTGTCCCAAATGTGGACATTCCCTAGATTACAAGGGTGTTTATTTGTCTCATTTGGGAGATTTTACTTGTCCTAAGTGTGGTTTTAGTAAAAGTAAACCGACTCTGGAAAGTAGTGAATGGTCGCAAATTCTGGTTGGTTTATACAACAAATATAATACTTTGGCGGCTGCAACTGCGGCTATTGAGTTGGGAGTTGATGAAATAACAATTAGAGATACTATTAACAACTTCCAAGCTGCCTTTGGTCGTGCGGAAGATTTAGTAATTAACGGTAAACGAGTGCGAATATTGTTATCAAAAAATCCTGTGGGAACGAATGAAACCATTCGCGTAGTAACTCAAAGCACAGATAAAACCACACTGCTGGTATTGAACGATCGCACGCCCGATGGCACTGATGTATCCTGGATTTGGGACGTGGATACCGAGAAATTAGTCGAACGCGGCGGGACTTTAGTCGTGAGTGGCGATCGCGTCTACGATATGGCACTACGTTTACGTTACAGCCAAAAGTCCCCTGAGAGTAACTTAAATTTAATAGTCGAAGAAGATTTGCGACAAGCGATCGCAACTGCATTAGAGCACACACCAGAGAATGAAACCTTGCATATTCTGCCCACTTACTCAGCCATGTTAGAAGTGCGAGAAGTTCTTACTGGTCGTAAAATTCTTTAAATTGGGTAGTGGGAATTAGAGAAATTTTTCCCATTCCCCAATTCCCAACACCCAATTCAATTACGAATTACGAATTACGAATTACGAATTATGAATATGACTTCTCAAAATTTAGAATTAACAATTGGTTGGCTTTATCCAACGCTGATGAGTACTTATGGCGATCGCGGTAATGTAATTACTATAGAACGTCGCGCTCAGTGGCGGGGATACGATGTTAAAGTGTTACCCCTGGATCAAAATTCCACAGCCGCAGATATTAAAACTGTAGATGTAATCGTTGGTGGTGGCGCACAAGATCGTCAGCAAGAAATTGTCATGCGTGATTTGCAAGGTGCAAAAGCTGACGCGATGCGCGAGAAAATCGAAAATGGAACACCAGGAGTATTTACTTGTGGTTCACCCCAATTACTGGGACATTATTATGAACCAGGATTGGGACAACGGATTGATGGTTTGGGAATACTCGATTTAGTTTCCGTGCATCCTGGTGAAAATACTAAGCGCTGTATTGGTAACTTGGTAATTGAAGTCACAGCTTCACGCCTAGCGCGGGATTTAAAAGAGATGACAGGTAACACACCGTATTTGGTAGGCTTTGAAAATCACGGTGGACGTACCAAACTGGGGAAAGTGGAAGCATTGGGGCGCGTGGTGTACGGTTTGGGAAATAATGGTGAAGATGGGACAGAAGGAGCATTTTATCAGAATGCGATCGCTACTTATTCTCACGGCCCTTTGTTACCGAAAAATCCTTTTGTTGCAGATTGGTTAATTCAAACAGCGCTACGGCTAAAGTATCAACAGGAAATTACCTTAGAACCCTTTGACGATAGTCTCGCTGTCCAAGCACGAGAAGCGATGTTTAAGCGATTGAAAGTGAGTTTACCAAGTGCTGCTGCGGCGAAAGTTTAACCTCAGTTCGCTAATTAAGCCTCTCCCCGTGTCGGGGAGAGGTTTGGAGAAGGGTAAAATTTGACATCAAGAAACAACCAACTATCTCGATTTATCAATTAACTGAAGGTGAGTATCAAGTTAGGCAATTTAGGGAAAATGACCGCATTCAATCGTCAGCGTTACCAGAGTTTGATTTAACTGCTGAACAGATTCTTCGGGTTGGATAAGTCGTATAAAAACAGCTAAAGAAGTAAAAGAGTCATTAAAGATTCGTCCGCGAGTATCAAAGACTTATTCACGTTCTTCACTTTTTCCTGAAGTAGCGCTAAAACCAGATTTTATTGTTGTTGAAGTGCAAACTTCATATCTGTCAACTCTAGTTCTCCTCCGGTTGTTGTTAATACTAAATTAACGCCTAAAACACTTTTTCCTGTAGTTGTATAATTAGTTGGAGGTATTTGATTAGTCAAATCAAAGTTCATAGCACTTCCATACATCATTTGATATGGAGTTGGTCTATCGCCAACTAAAAATGATGATATAGATACTTGTGCTGGTGCTTTCTTGACTACACCTTTTAAAGCTAAAGGCACGAGCCTAAACTGCTTTTGAGTATTAGAGGTATTAATTCTAATGATACATCTAGCCCTTGGTGATTGTGCGTTTACAGTTATATTAGAGGCAAGTGTCAACTGATTTATTTGCGGATTGAAAGTTATATTACATCTCCTATTAACTAAAAAGTTGGGCTGGTTATCTATTGCAGCAGCAGTGCCAGATGAATTGGCATCATAACAATAGAAAAAAAACAAGCATATTAATATGAAAAAATTACGTGCATCACTTAATCTCAACATAACTTACTCTCCATCGACAAAAATTGGTAATCTTATATTAAAGAAGAATACATTCGGTAGATTCAATGAGTGGGGGATTTAGACCCATCACTCATTGAAGACCACCAAATTTGGAATTTGGTGCGGTGTATCACCATCTATGCGCAGAATCGCTAAAAGCGAGGACTAACAACGTCTTAGGTCAAAATAAAGCCTTACATCCCCAGCATTTATATCGGCTGTATCAACGAAAATAGAACTTCCTCGCGAGGATTGTGCAATCATATTAATACCTAATAGTCCTTGCCCACCACCACTACATAAACCTGTAGCAGCTAGAACAGTAATCTCATCTTGCTCCGCAAATGCCTTACTCCCTGTAAACTTGGTAGTTTTAGGGGGAGCTACGGCTTGACCAAGAGCACCACCACTAAAGCTATAAGTTCTGTTTAAGCTGGTACCTTTACTCCCTCTATCAATATCAGTAGTTCCTTGGTACAGTACTTGTACATCTTGGATGATGAAACCACTTGGAATAAAAGTTTGAACGCGTAAAATACACTTTTGACGCTGACCATTGAATGCACTCATGTTATCCAAGATGATCGATAAGCTTCTACCATCATCTCCAGGAAGCTGACCAGCAACACTACATCCACCAGAACCGAGTGCATCTCCAAAAGTAATACTAGGCAAATCATCAGCCAAAGCCTTGATCGCAATCAGGTTCATTCCAAGAATTGTAGTTAGAGACAGTAATAGACCAAATTGTTTAAAGTTCATATTGATTGTACCTATGTTGTTAAAGTTGTTTTTTCATGGAAAATGCAGTCAAAATGCATTTCCCCCAACTATTTAACTAGTGCAGGATAAATCTCTAGAAGGTTTACTTTATTTAGAAACTAAATCGTTTTTAACTGTGGCAGGAATTAACTTAGTGTAGGTATAGCATCACTTACGTAGGACTCACCTGTAATAGCCTAAAGTCTTGAGATTAAAAAATGGCACTTTCTCTGTAAAATCCATGAGAGAACTCTCCTAGAGATGCAAAAGTAGAATTAAGCATTAATACCTTCGCTAAGAAAAGAGGCAGTCTAGCTTTTGCCGAAATACCCCAACACAAGAAGGTGTAAACTCTCAAGCTAATTCATGCAATAGTTGAGTGTCTCTATCTTGAAGTTACAAAAAGAATCTGAGGAACTTGTGAGGGAATGCGGTGCTTATTAAAACTTAAATTTTGCCAATATTCAGGCTAGAATTTACTGGGATATCAATAAAAATAATATTAAAACTACAGAGATGTATATGTCGTTTGTCCTTATATTTAGATATCTGATGAAAGAGAATGTGAGGAACTTGTGAGGAAATATGGTGCTTATTAAAACTTAAATTTTGTCAGGATTCAGACTGAAGTCTGCTGGGATATCCTGACCATAACAAAATTTTAGGGGTGGTTTCATAACCACCCCTTTATTCTCCTAATATTTAGAATTTACTTGCAGACCCCTTAATGGGAAGTTAATTTACTCAGAAATGTTAATCGAACTTTCAACTTGAGAAGTAGCCAATGTTGGTGCAGAGAAAATACGCGAGTACAGACTTGATGGTTGTTGATGAGCAACAACTGGTAGAACTTGACGAGCATGGGCAGCTAATTCTATTGCTTTCACATCATAAGTCTGCGTTGCTAATTTGGGATAAAACCCGATTCCGATGATTGGTAGTAGCAAACAAGCGGTAATAAATATTTCGCGGGGTTTGACATCAGAGATTACAGCATCCAAGTGCAACTCTTTATTTTGCTCACCGTAGAACACTTGACGCAGCATCGACAGTAAATAAATCGGTGTCAAAATCACGCCAACTGCTGACAGCAGCACGACTACAACTTTGAAGCTGGAACTGTAAACATCACTGCTGGCGATACCCAGAAACACCATCAACTCACCCACAAATCCACTCATTCCGGGTAAAGCAAGAGAAGCCATTGAACCAATGGTAAACAGAGCAAAGGTTTTGGGCATTACCTTAGCCATACCGCCCATTTTATCCATTATCAAGGTGTGGGTGCGATCGTAAGTCACGCCAGACAGGAAGAACAAGCTAGCAGCAATCAAGCCGTGGGAAACCATCTGTAATACTGCACCGCTGATACCAAGCTCTGTGTAAGAGGCAATCCCAATCAGCACAAACCCCATGTGGGCAATTGAAGAGTAAGCCAAACGGCGTTTGAGATTGGTTTGAGCAAAGGCACAGCAAGCACCGTAGACAATGTTAACCACACCCAAAACTGCTAACACTGGGGCAAAAGTCACATGGGCATTGGGCAACATTTCCACGTTGAAGCGGATGAGAGCATAACCACCCATTTTTAACAACACACCAGCCAAAATCATTGAACCGGGTGCTGATGCTTCACCGTGAGCATCAGGTAGCCAAGTGTGTAAAGGGAAAATCGGCATTTTCACACCGAAGGCAATTAAGAAACCTGCATAAACTAACAATTCCAAGGTTTTGGGGTATTCTTTCATTCCTAGAGTCACCATGTCGAAAGTGACGGTATCTCCAGAGAATGCCATTGCAAAACCGGCAATCAAGATAAATATTGATGCAGCAGCGGTGTAAAGAATGAATTTGGTAGCGGCATAACGGCGGTTTTGTCCTCCCCAAATGGAAATCAGCAGGTAAACCGGCACTAACTCGATTTCCCACATCAGGAAGAACAACAGCAAATCTTGGGCAACAAATACGCCAAGTTGGGCGCTGTACATCGCTAACATCAAACCATAAAATAATCGCGGCTTGGTGTTAACTTTCCAAGCCGCGAATATTGCGAGGGTATTGATTAAGCCTGTCAGAAGCAGTAAGGGCATCGATAAACCATCAACCCCCACAGCCCAATGCAAACCTAACTGCGGTATCCAAGGATAGTTTTCTATAAGTTGAAGTCTTGAACTCTGGAAGTCGTACTTATACCAAAAGGCATAAATCATCAGTGCAAAGTCGGCGATCGCAACTCCCAGACCATACCACCGCACAGTTCTACCTTCCTTGTCTGGGATTAGGGGGATGGCTAAGGTAGCCACCAAGGGTAAGAGGATTATAGCTGTTAGCCAGGGAAATTCAATAGCATTCATTACTTCTGACAATCAATTTGCCTTATCACTTTTGATTTAATTATATTAAGGAATCAATACTTTTGTAAACATTCTTTAACTCTAGAAGATTAAATTTTTGACAGATATAAGAACATATACTTATTGAACGTCAAATTTTCAGGATAAATAAGAATAAATACTTATCGCATTTTGACGATTCCATTCTAAATGTAAACTTTTGCAACGTCAACAAAAAACGGTAGCTAAAGCTACCGTTACAATACAGTTACATTTTTTGGTTCAGCCCAATTGTCAGGACTATTTAGTCTACGCTTCTAAGTTGAGTCATAAACCTAACCCTCTGTATTGGATTAAGTGCAACGCCAATTTAAGGTTTAGCTATGTACTGAGATACTTTAATGTGCTAACTATGAGAGCAAAATACCCTTTTAAAACATCCTCTAACAGCTAAAAAGTCACCACACTGCGAATTGATTCACCTTTGTGCATCAATTCAAAAGCATCATTAATTTGCTCAATGGGCATTACATGGGTAATTAAATCATCAATATTTATCTTACCTTCCATATACCAATCAACAATTTTCGGCACATCTGTACGTCCTCTAGCGCCACCAAATGCTGAACCTTTCCAAACGCGCCCAGTTACTAATTGAAAAGGACGAGTACTGATTTCTTGTCCAGCACCAGCAACACCAATAATCACACTGACACCCCAACCTTTATGGCAGCATTCTAATGCTTGACGCATAATTTTGACATTACCAATACATTCAAAGCTGTAATCAGCACCGCCTTTTGTTAAATCAACTAGATAGGGAACTAAATCACCCTCTACTTCTTGAGGATTAACAAAGTGTGTCATACCAAATTTTTCCGCCAAGGCGCGTTTGTTGGGATTAATATCTACCCCGACAATCATATTTGCCCCTACCATCCGCGCCCCTTGGATGACATTTAAGCCAATACCACCCAAACCAAAAACCACAACATTTGCTCCAGGTTCCACCTTGGCAGTATTGATGACTGCACCAATACCAGTAGTCACACCACAGCCAATGTAACAAACCTTATCAAAGGGGGCATCTTCCCGAATTTTTGCCAAAGCAATTTCCGGCAGCACCGTATAGTTAGCAAAAGTGGATGTACCCATATAATGATGAATCATTCGCCCATCGATACTAAAGCGACTGGTGCCATCGGGCATAACACCGCGTCCTTGAGTTAGGCGAATGGCTTGACAGAGATTGGTTTTGAAACTCAAACAATATTCGCACTGGCGGCATTCGGGAGTGTAGAGGGGAATCACACGATCGCCTGGTTTGAGACTGGTGACACCAGCGACTACTTCCACTACCACACCAGCACCTTCATGTCCCAAAATAGCCGGAAACAAACCTTCGGGATCGTCACCAGATAAGGTAAAAGCGTCGGTGTGACAAACCCCACTTGCTTTCACTTCAACTAACACTTCGCCGGCTTGTGGCCCTGATAGTTGAACGGTTTCAATCGTCAACGGCTTACCTGCACTGTAAGCAACTGCTGCTTTAACTTCCAATGTCAGCGCTCCTGTATAGTTTTGTCATTTGTCATTTGTCATTTGTCATTGGGCATGGGTTATTCTCTTTTTCCCCAGTCTCTTCATAAATATTGAACGCATGATAGACTTTTGTATTACTTCATCGTATTTACTAAGCACGATCGCCACTATCAACGATAAATACTATTACCTTTGTCAAAATATCATTCTCTGGCTAGATTGGTTAAAGGCGGCAACAGCTGTTTTGGCAACGATGTAAACTGGATGTCAGCAGCAAACCCCAAATAATTTGTCCACCCCTCAATTAATATATTTTGTTACAGCTTATGAACCCTGCCCTAACTCAAATTGGCGCTCAAATGTCGAACCTGACTGGCGTCAGAGCAATCATGAAGGATATTATCGAAACATTACGAGCGGGTGCAGGGCAGCAGTTTATTAATTTGAGTGCTGGTAATCCGTTGATTTTGCCAGAGGTAGAACAATTATGGCGGGATTGCACTGCACAGCTTTTGGCAAGTCCAGAATATGGTGAGGTAGTTTGCCGCTATGGCTCAAGTCAGGGCTATGCACCATTAGTTGAAGCGATCGCCAACGACTTTAACAAACGCTACGGGTTAAACTTGAGCGAACGCAATATCCTGATCACCCCCGGTAGTCAAACCCTCTACTTCTACGC
This sequence comes from Nostoc sp. LEGE 12454, assembly GCF_056620565.1. Lineage (NCBI taxonomy): Bacteria > Bacillati > Cyanobacteriota > Cyanophyceae > Nostocales > Nostocaceae > Nostoc > Nostoc sp. LEGE 12454. The sequence continues at coordinate 5,883 of NZ_JBWQXL010000041.1, read as the reverse complement.
GGTAAATAGCTACGGTGGCTACACCCCTAGCGGCGAGTTAAAACAAATCGTTTTGCCCCTCAGCCCTGACTACACAGGTTACGGCGGACTCTCCTTAGTTCCAAAAGCCTTAACTGCTTATAAACCGACTCTCGATATTGATGAAGCCGCCCACCGATTTAAATATCGTCCCGACTTCAGCAAACTGTCGATTACAGAAAATACCGGTTGTATCCTCTTCTCACGCCCTTGTAATCCTACTGGTAATGTCCTCACTGAGGATGAGGTGAAAAAGATTGCTGCCCTGGCTGCGCCTTACAATCTGCCCGTGTTAATTGACTCAGCTTATGCACCTCCCTTCCCGGCATTGAACTTTACCGAAATGACACCAGTGTTTGGTGATAACATCCTCCACTGCATGAGTTTATCGAAAGCGGGATTACCAGGAGAAAGGGTTGGTGTTGCCATTGGGGATGAAAAGTGGATTGAAGTGCTGGAGTGTTTCCAAGCAAATATTGGTCTCCATTCTTCACGTTACGGCCAAGCGATCGCAGCTCTTGCAATCAACTCTGGCGCTTTAGTGGAAATTTCTCACACTGTCATCCGTCCCTTTTACCAAAATAAGTTTAGCGTTTTAGAAACCAGCTTAGAACAAGCGATGCCCAAGGATTTACCTTGGTTCCTCCATCGCGGTGAAGGAGCAATTTTTGCTTGGTTGTGGTTAAAGGATTTACCCATCAGTGACTGGGAATTTTACCAGCAACTTAAGCAAGTAGGTGTGATTATTGTCCCAGGAAATAGCTTCTTCCCCGGTTTAGAGGAAGAGTGGGCCCACAAACACCAATGCTTCCGCATCAGCCTCACAGGTAGCGATGAGGAAATTGCTACTGCCATGCAACGTTTAGCAAAAGTGGCTGAAGAAGCTTATAAAGGTGCGGCGGTGACTGCTTAATACGGAAAATAGAAATGAAACACGAAGAAGCTAACAAAGAGATAGGGAGCAGAGGCGCAGACGCGCCAAGGAGCAGAGGAGGAAGAGGAAAATCAAAAAAATCCAGTCCTCAATCCCCAATCCCCAGCCCCCAGCCTGTAGTTCCCAGTACCCAATCCCCAGTGCCCAATCTCGATGATTGGCTAGAAATTGGTAAGATTGTTGCCCCTCAAGGATTGTCTGGAGAATTACGGGTTTATCCTGTATCAGACTTTCCCGAAAGATTTGAAGTACCGGGAAAACGTTGGTTGTTGTGTTCAGGTGACACAGAACCGCAACCAATCGAATTATTAACAGGACGTTACATCAGTAATAAAAACTTGTATGTAATCAAATTAGCTGGCGTGGAAAATTGCGATCGCGCGGAAGCGTTGCGCGGTTGTAAGTTAATGGTGCCAGCAAGCGATCGCCCCCAATTAAGCGAAGATGAATATCATGTCCTCGATTTGATTGGCTTAGAAGTTTTCATGCAAGCATCTGGCGAACTCGTCGGTACGGTGGTAGATATCATCCCGGCTGGGAATGATTTGTTAGAAGTCAAGTTGCATGAATCATTTGCTACTGACAAAAAGCAAAAGACTGTTTTGATTCCATTTGTGGAAGCGATCGCACCAGTAGTAGACTTGTCATCTAATCGCATTGAAATCACGCCGCCGCCTGGATTATTGGAAATTAATAATTAGGTCATTGATTGAATGGAGATTATTAATTATTAATTTTTAATTTTTAATTCGGAGCAAAGCGACATGACTCAAGCTTTACCAAAAATCGTAACTTTTGAAGAATTTGTCAAGTGGAAGCCAGAGAATGAGCGCTATGAGTTGCATAACGGAACAATTGTTAAAATGCCTCAACCTGTAGGAGATCATGAAGAGTTAACAGGATTTTTAGCCTTTGAACTGACTAGAGAATGTATCCGTTTAAATCTTCCATACTTCATACCTAAGACAGCACTTGTCAAACCACCTGTAAATGAATCAGGTTATTCGCCAGATGTACTGTTGTTGAATCGCCCTAATTTGATAAATGAACCTCTGTGGAAAAAAGAATCTACTGTTATTCAACCTGAATCAATTCCTGTAATTATTGAAGTTGTTAGTACAAATTGGCGTGATGATTACCTCAAAAAATATGCAGATTATGAGGAAATGGGAATTCCTGAATACTGGATTGTTGATTATGCTGCTTTCGGTGGTAGAGAGTTTATTGGTAAACCAAAACAACCTACTATCTTAGTTTGTTCTTTGGATGAAGGTGAGTATCAAGTGAGCAAGTTTCGGGGTACAGACCGCATCCAGTCGCCAACATTTCCAGACTTTAATTTAACTGTCCAGCAGATTTTTCAAGTAGGTAATCTTTCATATTAATTCAAAATTTATACTCTATCCTGTGCCCAAAGCCAAGGAATATAGTCACAAAGGCTGATAAAATTCATCATCGGTTAGATGGCCATCATCTGGGAAACAAGTATCATTACTTACTGATGAATCCATCAAAATCCTTTTGTAATGGAGTGTCGAAATGACATTAGCAACGACTCCACAAACAAAGCCTTTAACTGATGAAGAATTACGGAAGATCAACGCCTACTGGCGTGCAGCTAACTATCTTTCGGTTGGGCAGATATATCTACTCGACAATCCGCTACTGAGAGAACCGCTAAAGCTGGAACACGTCAAACCCAGACTATTGGGGCACTGGGGAACAACACCAGGGCTGAACTTTATCTATGCTCACCTGAATCGGGTCATCAAAAAATATGACCTCAACACAATCTACATTGCTGGCCCCGGTCATGGAGGGCCTGGACTGGTAGCTAACACCTACTTAGAAGGAACTTACACCAAGTACTACCACAACATCTCTCAGGATGCTGAAGGAATTCAGAAACTCTTCAAACAATTCTCTTTCCCTGGTGGTATTCCTAGCCACGTTGCGCCGGAAACTCCTGGTTCGATCCACGAAGGCGGGGAACTAGGTTATGCCCTCGTCCACGCTTTTGGTGCTGCTTTTGATAACCCTGACTTAATTGTTGCTGCTGTTGTGGGTGATGGCGAAGCTGAAACAGGTGCTTTAGCAACTAGCTGGCATTCCAACAAATTTCTTAACCCCGTGCATGATGGGGCTGTACTTCCGATCCTGCACCTGAATGGATATAAAATTGCTAATCCAACAGTATTGGCAAGGATCGGCCATGAGGAATTAGAAAGCTTATTGGTGGGCTACGGCTACAAGCCATACTTTGTCGAAGGCGACGATCCCGCAAATGTACACCAGCAGATGGCGGCGACTCTAGATATAGCGATCGCCGAAATTCAAAGTATCCAAAGGGAAGCCCGCGTACATGGTTTCACCGAACGTCCGCAGTGGCCGATGATTGTCATGAAAACCCCCAAAGGTTGGACAGGGCCCAAGGAAGTTGATGGCAAAAAAACTGAAGGTTATTGGCGATCGCATCAAGTTCCCTTTGGCAACATAGCGAAACAGCCAGAACATCTGAAACTCCTAGAAGATTGGATGAAGAGTTACAAACCAGAAGAACTCTTCGACAGCAACGGTAAGCTGATTCCCGAATTAGCAGAACTGGCTCCCAAAGGTCATCGACGCATGGGTGACAATCCCCACGCTAACGGCGGTATTTTGCTGTGTGACCTGAAGATGCCCGACTTTCAAAAGTATGCCGTAGATGTTCTCAAACCAGGGCAAGCGATCGCTGAAGCTACCCAAGTTGCCGGAAAATTCCTCCGGGATATCATGCAACTTAACCAAGAAAGCCGCAACTTCCGCATCGTCGGCCCTGATGAAACGGTATCAAATCGCTTGGGTGCTGTGCTAGAAGCCACAGATAGGGATTGGGCAGCCCAGATCCTCCCGGAAGATGACCACCTTTCCCCCGACGGTCGGGTAATGGAAGTTCTCAGCGAAACTAATTGTCAAGGATGGTTAGAAGGCTACCTCCTCACAGGACGCCACGGGTTTTTCTCTTGCTATGAGGCGTTTATCCATATCATTGATTCGATGTTCAATCAGCACGCCAAATGGCTGAAAACTACCAGAGATATTCCTTGGCGTAGACCGATTGCTTCCCTCAATTACCTACTCACTTCCCACGTTTGGCGGCAAGACCATAACGGTTTTTCCCACCAAGACCCCGGTTTTATTGACCATGTAGTTAATAAAAAAGCAGAAATTGTTCGCGTATATCTGCCGCCCGATGCCAATACTTTGCTATCAGTAACCGATCACTGTCTCAGAAGCCGTAACTATGTCAACGTCATCGTTGCTGGAAAGCAACCAGCATTGCAATACCTAAATATGGATGCTGCTATCAAGCATTGCACCAAAGGCATCGGTATTTGGGAATGGGCAAGCAACGACAAAGACGGCGATCCAGATGTAGTGATGGCTTGTGCTGGGGATATTCCCACCTTAGAAACTTTAGCGGCTGTGGATATTCTGCGCCAGCACTTCCCTGAGTTAAAGGTGCGGGTAGTGAACGTAATCGATTTAATGACATTACAACCAAAAAGCGAACATCCCCACGGTTTGAGCGCAAAAGACTTTGATACGATTTTCACCACAGATAAACACATTATCTTTGCCTTTCATGGCTATCCCTGGTTGATTCATCGCTTAACCTATCGCCACACTAACCACGAGCAGATGCATGTGCGTGGCTACAAGGAAGAGGGAACTACCACCACTCCCTTTGATATGGTTGTTCTTAACGAACTCGATCGCTTCCATTTAGTGATGGACGTAATTGAGCGCGTACCAAAATTAGGATATAGAGCAGCTTATGTCAAGCAGCATTTGCAAGATAAGCTGATCGAACACAAACATTATATTCAGAAGTATGGCGACGATATGCCGGAAATTCGCGATTGGAAGTGGCCCTATTAAAAGGGAACGAGGGTACAGAGGCAGAGGGAAAACTCTTCTCCCTGCTTCTCCCTTTTTTAGAACTATACTGGAAGAAATCGTTACTGAATTACAATTTTCTTAAAATACGATTTAATCTAGGGTTCTAAGTTGTAAAGTTTACAACTTCTAGATATAAAACCACCTTTTGACATATTGGGGCTAGTTACTGGCTATCTCTCAAGTTCATCAGTTGCTTTTCAAGGAACAGTTGTACTTGTAGGTTCTCCATGTCAGTATCTAACCAACTTTATCTACCAATAGAAAATCAGATCCTTGCTGCTCTTTCAGAGGCTGAATATCAACGCCTAGTTCCTTATCTAGAGCGAGTCGAGCTTTCAGTTAAGCAAATCCTCTACAAAGCCAATGAACCAATAACACACGTCTATTTTCCCCATCAGGCAATAGTTTCCTTAATCTGTATCCAGAAAAATGGCTCGACTATCGAAGCTGGCATAGTGAGCAATGATGGCATGGTAGGTATTCCTGTAATTTGGGGCAGTAACACTACAAATACAACTGCGTTTGTGCAGATTACAGGCAGTTCTATGATGATGAAGACAGAGTTGCTCCAAGCCGAGTTTAACCGAGGTGGAGAGCTTCAAAGTTTGCTGTTGGGTTACACTCATGAGCTGTTCACTCAAGTTACACAAACACTCGCTTGCAACAGCCTCCACACTATAGAACGACGGCTTGCTCGTTGGTTGCTCTTCATCGCTGACCGTGTACAATCAGATACATTCGTGCTAACTCAGGAATATATTGCTAAGATGCTGGGCTGTCGTCGCACTGGTGTTACGGAGGTAGCAGGTAGACTCAGCCGAGCCGGAATCATTAGCTACAAGCGAGGAGTAATCGCCATCCTGAATCGGTCAGGTTTGGAAGATACATCTTGCGAATGTTATTTGATGATTAAAGGGGAATACGCTCGATTGCTTGGCGTACCGAGCCAGTCTGCTCTCGAAAATGGGGGCAGGGGGCAGGGGGCAGGG
>NZ_JBWQXL010000040.1:0-57564 GCF_056620565.1 Nostoc sp. LEGE 12454 | reverse complement strand
GAAACACTCCTTTCAACTAGAAGTACTAATCTGTTAGCAAATGACTTGCTTGAGCCGTGTACTTGGAAACTTGTAAGCACGGTTCTTAGGGGGGAAAGGGGCAGAAATGCCCCTGCCCTACCCGACAATATAAGATAAGAGTTAAAACCAATCAGTTTATTAAATGATTGGCTAGTTTTTATCCCGCTTTTGAGGTAATTCTCATTTCACACCCATCCACGACCAAGACGTTTGGACTGGGTTAAATGTTTATAATCAATGCCGACCCTTTAATTCCCATCCCCCTTGATTCAGTTCTATAACCTGCCATGCTAAAACTTTTGTTGGGCGACCCCAACGCTCGTAAGCTTAAAAAATACCAACCTTCTGTTACTGAAATTAACCTTTTAGAGGAAGAAATTAAGGTTCTTTCCGATGATGAGTTAAAAGGTAAAACCGTCGAATTTAAACAACGGCTCGCTAAAGGCGAAACCCTAGATGACATATTGCCAGAAGCTTACGCCGTTGTCCGGGAAGCAGCACGGCGAGTATTAGGCTTGCGGCATTTTGATGTCCAACTCCTTGGCGGTATTATTTTGCACGTGGGGCAAATTGCCGAGATGAAAACTGGTGAAGGTAAAACACTAGTCGCCACCTTGCCAAGTTACTTAAATGCCCTTACTGGTAAAGGTGTACACGTCATCACCGTAAACGATTACCTAGCTCGTCGGGACGCTGAATGGATGGGACAGGTGCATCGCTTCTTGGGGCTGAGTGTGGGGCTAATTCAGTCAAGCATGACTCCTAGTGAACGCCAGAAAAACTACGACTGCGATATCACTTATGTTACCAACAGCGAGGTCGGCTTCGACTATCTGCGGGATAACATGGCGACATCAATGGCAGATGTGGTACAACGCCCGTTTAATTATTGCGTAATTGACGAGGTGGACTCGATTTTAGTTGATGAGGCGCGGACACCACTGATTATTTCTGGGCAGGTGGAAAGACCTACAGAAAAATATCTGCAAGCCGCTGAAATAGCATTCACACTCAAAAAAGACGAGCATTACGATGTGGATGAAAAAGCTCGCAACGTTCTATTGACAGATGAAGGGTTTGCCGAATCGGAAAATCTTTTAGGAGTCACAGATTTATTTGACCCAGAAGATCCTTGGGCGCACTTCATTTTCAATGCAATTAAAGCCAAGGAACTTTTCCTCAAAGATGTAAATTACATCGTCCGCAATGGTGAAGTAGTAATTGTGGATGAATTTACTGGTCGGGTGCTAGCCGGACGGCGTTGGAGTGATGGATTACACCAGGCTATTGAAGCGAAAGAACGCGTAGAGATTCAGCCAGAAACTCAAACTCTCGCGACAATTACTTACCAAAATATGTTCTTGCTGTATCCAAAACTCGGTGGAATGACAGGAACAGCAAAAACCGAAGAACCAGAATTTGAAAAAATTTACAAACTCGAAGTTGCGGTAATTCCCACCAACCGCGATCGCAGACGCGAAGATTTGTCTGATATGGTCTTTAAGACAGAAGCAGGCAAGTGGGGGGCGATCGCCAGAGAATGTGCCGAAATGCACCAACTCGGTAGACCTGTCTTAGTGGGAACCACTAGTGTAGAAAAATCCGAACTTCTCAGTCGGCTATTGAAGGAATTGGCGATTCCCCACGAATTACTCAACGCCAGACCGGAAAACGTCGAACGTGAAGCGGAAATCGTCGCCCAAGCTGGACGAAAGGGTGCTGTTACTATTGCTACCAACATGGCTGGTAGAGGTACAGACATTATTCTGGGTGGTAACTCCGAATATATGGCACGTCTAAAGCTGCGGGAATACTTTATGCCCCGAATCGTCATGCCAGAAGATGAAGATAGCTTTGGCGTGCAAAGAGCAGCCGGATTGCCTACAGGACATGGTGGTGGTCAAGGCTTTGTCCCTGGTAAAAAAGTCAAAACTTGGCGGGCTTCGCCAGAAATTTTCCCCACCCAGTTGACAAAAGAAACAGAGAAACTACTCAAAGATGCAGTAGAAATTGCAGTGCGTGAGTATGGTGAACGCAGTTTACCGGAATTGGAAGCTGAAGAAAAGGTAGCTGTAGCCGCAGAAAAAGCCCCCATTGATGACCCTGTAATTCAGAAATTACGGGAAGCTTACAACCGCATCAAACAGGAATACGAACAATTTACTACCCGCGAACATGAAGAGGTAGTGGGTATCGGCGGTTTGCACGTAATTGGTACAGAACGCCACGAATCACGGCGGATTGATAACCAGTTGCGCGGACGTGCAGGAAGACAAGGCGACCCCGGAACCACGAGATTTTTCCTCAGTTTAGAGGATAACCTACTGCGGATTTTTGGTGGCGATCGCGTCGCTGGATTAATGAATGCCTTCCAAGTGGAAGAAGATATGCCCATCGAATCTGGGATGCTTACCCGGAGTTTGGAAGGCGCACAGAAAAAAGTTGAAACCTACTACTATGACATTCGGAAGCAGGTATTTGAGTATGACGAGGTGATGAATAATCAACGTCGTGCTATTTATGCTGAACGCCGCCGAGTTTTAGAAGGTCAAGATTTGAAAGAACAGGTGATTAAATACGCTGAAAAAACAATGGATGACATCGTTGACTATTACATCAACGTAGACTTACCCTCGGAAGAGTGGGAGTTAGAAAAGTTGGTTGAGAAAGTCAAAGAATTCGTCTATCTGCTAGCGGATTTACAAGCTAGTCAATTAGAAGATATCACAGTCAGCGAGATTAAAGCCTTCCTCCACGAACAGGTAAGAATTGCTTACGATCTCAAAGAAGCGCAGATTGACCAAGTTCAACCCGGACTGATGCGCCAAGCGGAACGTTTCTTTATCTTGCAACGCATTGATACTCTGTGGCGAGAACATCTGCAACAAATGGATGCCTTGCGCGAATCGGTGGGATTACGTGGTTATGGGCAAAAAGACCCGCTCATTGAGTATAAGAGCGAGGGGTACGAATTGTTCTTGGATATGATGGTTAACATCCGCCGAGACGTTGTTTACTCGTTGTTCATGTTCCAGCCACAGCCGCAACCGATGGTGCAGGCTTCGTCTGAGATGGTGTAGTAAGGAAGATATTACGCAGAGACGCAAAGGAGCAGGGAGTGCTTTTGCGTCTTTGTGTTTTAAGGCATCTCTCAAAAATATTTTGTTTTCAGGAGTTTGCTGAAACGGGTAAGCTGATAGTACCAAGTCTTCAGGGCAAGCAAATGGGCAAGTAATAGTTACCCTGACTATCACAAATCGAATCGATCGAGTTCTGGCAGAACGAGGTTTTATTTCTTTGGGTTTCTCGCCTACCTACTGAGCACGTTTGCACTAAGGGAGGTTCAGGTTATGGATAACGAAAGTAAAGTCACATTAATCCATCGTAAAAGCGAACTGGCTAAAAGACAATACAGTTCAGTTAAACATTTATTTCTTCTCTGAGTGCCCTCTGCGCCTCTGTGGTAGCCTGCGTCTACGTTAAAAAAATTGACTTTGACAAAGAGTTTTAGCCTTAACTCAAGGGTATTGATTTATGGGAACCCTAAGTCATTAGGTATGCAAATGATTTGTGATTTTGCACCCTGACAGATAAGCATTAAATAAATACAAATAAATAGCTATAAAAATGAATGGTTTGAAATCCAGAGTACGCTTTTTACAGTTGCGATCAAACCAAGAGATAGAAGACCATGCTTGTTCTCCACTCGTAAGTCTTACCATTGAGTTAAGTTCATTTGCAAAAGGAAAGTTAGCTGCAAATACAGCACAATCAATTTAATAATTTATGCAAATCTTTTTTAGCTGTATTTTTAACATTCATCTATAGCCAAATACAGCTATTTTTAATGAATTTTTACAGTCAGAGTTGCATTATCTACTGCTGTTATCTGGGCTGACTTTTCATAAGCTTTGAACTCAAAAACAAGCATAGTCATTGAACAACGCCGAAGTATCGCTTTTACCTACTGTCTTATACTACTATGTGGTACAAGATAGAGGTAAAAAAATATTCCTAACAAGCTTTTATGGGCTATGTCATAAAAGCTTCCTACAATTCGGTTATGCCAGCTTTAGGAAACTGTTGCCGATGTATTGGCAGATGCAATAGCCTTATTACCATCAGTAATAGCGCCAGCAAGAGCAGCACCAAGAGCACCTGAAATCTCAGCTGAAATACCGGATTTGTCTATTTTATAACTGCTCTTCTTAGCAGTAGAATAACCACGTGCGTAAGCAGATGCAATTCCCCCTTGTACTTGACTAAGATCGGCAACTTCATCTTCACAAAAACTGAGATCGGAAATTCTTGCTCGTTCCATAAAAAAGCTCTCTTTGAAAAACGGATGTATTGCTGAAAGTTTTTGATAACTTTCAGCAATTTTTTTATCTAAAATACACTGTAGTGCACTGTAGCACTAAGGCATATTTAGCCGGCAGAAGAACTAGATGAACCGACACTAGCAGATAGGCTGTATTTCTTGGAGACAGCAACGGTGCTAGTGGCAATGCTGGTGATAGCGATGTTTTTACCAAAAGCGAATGCTTTTGAATTAGCATCTGCAAAAGCTATTCCACCTTGAACATTCTCATTTTCAAGAACGGTTTCTACATGAGAAAGATCGTTGATAATCATGATTTTAGTTTCCTAAGAATTAGTAAGGTCAACTTGTTTGTTGTCGTGCCACTACAACTTGTTTTTTAGCAGCATACAAAGAATAGCACTATTGGAATTCGATGAACAGTAGTTTTACGTAAATTTTTTTTTGCAAAGGAAAAAACATTCTACTATCAAGTTAGTGACACTATATAGTATTCAAAAGTTGTTTGAAAAGTACTTTGCTATGTACTATCAAGTTATTTACAACATTTAGTATTTAGAGGTTGTTTTAAAAGTGTTTTGATATGAGTTTAAGCACTTTTAATCTCCCTAACATCCAAGTCTATTTCATTCGATCTATTAAGGATATTGGCAACAACATAGGCAGTAAATGTGGGGAAGTTAGTAATCGAAAAATTACTATCTCAAAGAGTCAATTTCAGTACGTTAGCGAAGCCTTGGCGAACGCATCACTATTTTCTTGTGCAATCAGATTTTTTATTCACCTGATTTTTGCTTGCAACGCTTGTAAATCAGCACCTTTTAGGACATGAAACCCCCCTAACCTGTCAGGGGTGTTTCATGTCCTTTATTGGTATCAGTCAACTTAAGCTAAAACTCCTTTAATATCTCGTTTCCAGCCAGAGGCTAGAAATGCTGCCTCCTATTAAACATTCCCAGTCTCCGACAGGCAATGAGATAAACTGCTAAAAGCTTTAACCTTAAGTTGACACCAATGTAAGTCCTTGCACCTCTACAAATCTAGAAATAGTTTGGGATAGTTTATTTTTTGCAAGTCCCTAAAAGAGAAAGATAGTAAGATTCAAAGCCTCTCTCTTTTTAGAATATATATTGCAAATAACTCTAAGGATAGATTGACAATATATTTGTTCGTCGAATTTATCCTGCCTTCGTAACAAACTGGTTATAATTATCTTCCATCTCTCTCAGAAATGAAATTCTCATTTACACAGTATTTATATGGGACGTGTTCGTTCTAAATCTGACCTACCTACAAAAATCTGTCCGGTATGTCAACGTCCTTTCACATGGCGTAAAAAGTGGCAAGATTGTTGGGACGATGTGAAATACTGCTCAGAACGTTGTCGTCGTCGCCGTTCTGAAGCTCAAAATGAAACCAACTGCAACACAGACGCAAATAGCGCAAGAGATTAATGGAGTTACAGGTGCAACCTAAATTAATTATTCATGGCGGGGCTGGTAGTTCTCTCCACGGTAAAGGAGGATTAGAGGCGGTGCGCCGATCGCTCCATACAGTAATAGAAGAAGTTTATTCTCTGCTATTGTCAGGAGCAACTGCCTCTGAGGCAGTGGTGCAGGGTTGCCTAATGCTCGAAGACAACCCCCGTTTTAATGCTGGTACTGGTTCAGTATTGCAATCCGATGGACAAATCCGTATGAGTGCTTCCCTGATGGATGGTGCATCAGGGCGGTTTAGTGGTGTGATTAATATCTCGCGGGTGAAAAATCCTATTGATTTAGCACAATTTTTACAAAGCTCGCCAGACCGAGTGCTATCAGATTTTGGTTCGGCTGAGTTGGCGCGGGAAATGCAAATTCCCAGCTATAACGCTTTAACTGATTTGCGGTTACAAGAGTGGATACAAGAGCGCCAGGATAATTTTAAAAGCACAATGGCTGGCGTGGTAGCAGAACCCGAACTACTAGAAACTAACAATGCCGGACGCGGTACTATCGGTGTAGTAGCTTTAGATGCATCTGGTAAGCTAGCTGCTGGCACTTCTACTGGTGGTAAGGGATTTGAGCGGATTGGTCGGGTAAGTGATTCGGCGATGCCAGCAGGTAATTATGCGACTAGTAATGCTGGTGTTAGCTGTACTGGCATTGGCGAAGATATCATCGATGAGTGTTTAGCCGCACGGATTGTAGTGCGTGTCACTGATGGGATGTCACTTAAGGAAGCCATGCAGCGATCCTTTGGGGAAGCCCACGAGAACAAACGCGATTTGGGAGCGATCGCCTTAGATGCTAGTGGAGCGATCGCTTGGGGAAAAACTAGCGAAATCTTACTCGCCGCCTACCACGATGGCGAAAAAGTTGGTGACACTTTGGAATGGACTGGCAACGAACTGATCGGCTATTGTTGAATCAGTTTCAGGGCTTCAGCTAAAGTTTCTTGCTGGTCAACCATTGCGGCCAATTCTTGGGCTTCATAACGCCCCTCAAAAGCTTCTAGCGCCGCTCTTTTCAGTGCCACTTGATATCCTTGTTCGAGAATATCGATTAATTCTGCTTGATTCAAGTAAAAGCCACCGGATTTGCGGCGCTTGTTTATTTTGTTGATTTCCCGTACTGTATTTTCTATTAAAACATCCCAAGATCGAATAGAACGTTTTTCGGCCTTTTGTTTAATTAAATGGATGAGCAGAATCACACCATAACTATCAATTTTATTGATTTTGTCACTGAGGCTCATTTCTTCTAACTCATCCACCAAAAGTAGCGCCTTATGGATTTTGCCTTGTTCTAGAAGTTGCCTAAGTTCTAGCAGTTCTTCCATGTATGTTATATGTTGAGATTTTGGCTATATTACTAATCTAGCTAGATTAGATATCTGGCAAAAATCGTGATTTATAGTCTAAAACCACAGATCAACCGCGATTAACACCGATGAATTATTTATGTCGATCTGTGGTTTCATTTTCAACATTTTTCCTTCGCCAAGCTGGTTTCACCACCTGACGGCTACGGGCAATTACCAGAGAATCATCAGGAACATCTTCTGTCACAGTCGAACCAGCTGCAATGTAGACATCATCTCCCAAAGTTAGCGGAGCCACTAAAACGCTATTGGCGCCAGTTTTCGTGCGATCGCCTATTTTGGTGCGATGTTTCTTCACGCCGTCATAGTTGGCAGTAATTGTACCAGCACCAATATTCACCCGATTGCCGACAACAGTATCACCTATATATGACAAATGTGCTGCATTGGTGCGATCGCCTAATTGCGTATTTTTTAACTCCACAAAATTCCCCACACGGCAACCAGCACCCACCTGTACCTGACCGCGCAAATGAGTATAAGGGCCAATTCGGCTTCCCGCCTGCACGGTGCTATTTATGACTACTGAATATTGAACTGTGACATTTTCACTTAACTGACTATTTTCAATTAAACTTCCCGGCCCGATGTGACTTCCTGTTTGAATCACTGTATTTCCCCGCAGATGAGTTTGGGGTTCAATAATTACATCCGGCTGTAATTCTACAGTTTCATCAATGGTGATGCTTGTGGGGTCGATGAGAGTGACACCTGCTAGCATCCATTTGTCTTTGACCCGTTTTTGCAAAATTTCGTATGCTGCTGCCAGTTGCAAGCGATCGTTGATGCCGAGAATTTCTTGGTAATCTTCCACATCCACTGCCATTACTTGTCCCACCTGAGTCACGGCATCGGTAAGATAGTATTCTTTTTGAGCATTGTTTGCCTGGAGGTGGGGAAGCACTTTTGCCAAATCTGGCCAGCGAAAGCAGTAAACTCCAGCGTTAATCCGCTGATTTTCTCGTTGAGCAGCCGTACAATCCTTGTGTTCGACTATTTGCTGCACAATATTTTCATCGTTACAAAAAACGCGCCCGTAGCCTGTGGGGTCAGGTAGGTGCGAGGTGAGAATAGTGGCAGAGTTTTGATTTCGGACGTGAGTTTGTAACATCTGCTTAAGAGTATCGCTGCGTATTAACGGTAAATCGCCGTTAAGTACCAGCAAATCTCCAGTGTAATTTTCCAAGTGAGGAAGTAATTGCTGGATAGCATGACCTGTACCCAATTGCACAGTCTGTTCGACAAACTCCAAACTGGGGATTGAATGCATGGCGGCTTGCACTTCCTCGGATTGATATCCCACAATCACGATTCGCCGTGAGGGCGAAAGTGGTTCTACACTTTCGAGAACTCTCTCTACTAGCGATCGCCCACCCAAAGAATGTAAAACCTTGGGTAAGCGTGATTTCATCCGTGTGCCGCGTCCCGCCGCTAGAATTGCTACAACTACCATAATTAGCTATCAGCTATCAGTGAAATTGTGATTAATGCTGTTGGTACTTTAAAATCTCGGCTCAAATCATACCAGCTAATTATAGAAGACTGAAAATATTAAAGGAGTGGCAATTCAATAGTCAGTATAACTTTACTCTTCGAAAGCAGAGATTATCATACCAATTAGCGTTCATTACAGCAGTTACAAATCATTACTCCCTATTCCTCACTCTTCCCTTTTTCCTGACAAGAGCAAATAAACTCTGCAAACTGCTGCATTAGTTTGGGGTTACGCCAACCAGAATCAGCTTCTTCTTGCATCACTAAAAGTGCTTCTGTTGAAGTAAAAGCTCTTTTGTAAGGTCGTTCGCTGGTTAGGGCATCGTAAATATCAATTAACTGAAATACTTGCGCTAGGTAGGGAATATCATCCCCCTTGAGTCCATCGGGGTAGCCTGAGCCATCCCAACGTTCGTGGTGATGACGAATAATCGGAATTACACCGCGCATACTCCGTAGTGGTTGGCAGATTTTTTCTCCAATCAAAACGTGCTGCTGCATAATTTGCCAATCTTCGGGGGTAAGTTTGCCTTTTTTTAGCAGCACAGCATCGGGAATACCCACCTTACCGATATCGTGGAGATAACCACCCCACATCAAATCTCGAATTTGATAGCGTGAGAGGCTGAGGTATTCACCAAAAACTTGTCCTAGTTTTACTAGACGTTCGCAATGGTTGCCTGTATTAGGATCGCGGCTTTCAATGGACATGGCAATGGAAAACAGTACTTGTTCGGCATGGTCTAAATCTTCGTTCAGACGCTTCTGCCGCACCAAGGACTTTACACGCGCCGCGAGTTCCACCCGATCAAAGGGTTTGGTGAGAAAATCATCTGCCCCAACTTCAATTCCCCGAATGCGCGATCGCCTGTCATTCAACGCTGTAATAAAAATTACTGGAATTAACCTAGTCTGCTCATCTTGTTTAAGCAATTGGCACACTTCAAATCCATCCATTCCTGGCATCATTACATCCAGCAAAATTAAATCTGGTTGTTTTTGAGTTACCAATCCGACAACAATAGAACCACTGTCCGCCTCAATCACTTCGTATCCTTCCATCCCCAAGAGGGCAACAGCAGTCATCCGACTGGCGGCATGATCGTCAACTACTAAAATCTTCGGCGGATCTAAATCAAACCCATTCACTTTAGAACCTTTGGCTTGTAGTGTTCTACAGACCAATGAATCATCATCACAATTAACATCAGATTTTATCCAAGAAGACATTGCTTGCCTATCTTCAAGCATAAGGTCTCCTTGAGATAAGCCTAAAGAATAACCCTCCGCATTTTGCGATTCCACGGCATGATTTGAACCGATACTCTTCACTGTGCTAATGGGGTTTGACCCATTAACAATTTTTTCTGTAAAGCCTGTATGGTTGGATTTCCATTGAATCACAAAGGCACTCCAAGTTTTTGCACAAGTTAGTTAATAGTGTCAGATTTTAAAAACAAATTTAAGATTCGACTGTATCTGAGTCAGAGTTTCGATATGGATTATGCATGATGTCAAGCTGCGGATGGAATTTTTCGTAGTATGTATCTTTTATGTTACGAACAAGGTGGATCTTGTTGTCAAATTTTTTACTTCTAATTACAGTATGATAAACTCTCACAAATGTTAAATCAGGTTTTTTACGGAGATTTTTTCGCCTTGTAGCGTCAGAAAGTGTTATAATTTGACTTCTTTTTTATATCGAAATATCTGATTTTGAGTTTCAAGTCTTTATAGTAATCATTGTAATCATTAGATATAAATGTTTTTGCTTACTCAGTTATAGCAATACCCAAGTACTGTTACAGACTGTGTGATATTGAATACTAACATATAGATAAGCTATTTGGCTCGTAAAACTCATTGAATTAGGCTTGCAGTCCATAGACGTAGCATATTGTATTATATTGCAATCAAACTACAAACTAGTTCCCATAAAATCCTTACCTTGTGTTCCTAATAGCCACCTTTTTCGCCAATGAGAGGCAGGTTCTAGACAAGAGGTTTGTTGCTCTTGTTGTCGTCGCCTGACTATGACTTCAGTTGGATCGCTCAATTGAGGATCGCGATAGGGAATAGCAGCACGAGTTAGCAAGTGTTCTTTTTCAACTTCTGAGAGGGTAGTGATTGGGGAGTCGTTTTTGGATTCAGCATTTTGAGAATGTGTTGCCACGGTACCAGGCGATCGCCTTCCTACGGGTGGAGTAGAACCTATCACCAAGCCAGCAGACAAAAGTGCTGTGCGTACAGCAGCAGCACAAGAATAAGTGGCTAATAAACCATCTGGATGTAAACACAATGACAGCTGTTTAATAAATTCAACAGTCCATAATTGAGGACATTGTGGTGGTGAAAAGGGATCGAGGAAAATTGCATCTGCCCAGAAACCCGACTGACGTACTAGCGCGATCGTAGTTCTAGCATCGCCAATTAGTAGCTTCGCTTTCAAGCAAGGTGTTTGCACTTGATGCTCAAAAGCTAGCTGTTTCAAAATTTTAATATAGTTAGAGTTCCAATTGTCGAACAAATGATGAGCGATCGCCGCTTGTGGAACCGCTGGATTCAGTTCTAAACCGATTACTTCAACACAACAACTAGGATTCACTGCCCAAATTGTTTGCAAAGCAGCAGCTGTGTTATATCCCAGACCATAACAAACATCCAATAGTCGCAAGATCGGTTTTTGCGCTGCTGTAGCCAGTTGAGTAGGTTCTACAAACTTGCAAAAACTTTCCTGCGTAGCTCCATAATGGCTGTGAAAGGATTCACCAAACTCTTGAGAGACAAAGGTGAAAGAACCATCTGCTGTTAACTTAGGTGTAAAATTCTCTAAGTCTGACATTTTACAAAAAAATTAAATAATGACTAATGCTTAATTCCCAATTTGTTGTTTCGCCAGCTTGGCTGTTTGAACATCTAGAAGATCCGCAAGTCGTTATTGTGGATTGTCGCTTTTCTTTAGCCGATCCACAACTAGGAGAACAACAGTATCAAACAAGTCATATAGAAGGGTCATATTATTTAGATTTGAATCAGGATCTTTCCAGTCCAGTGGGTGAGCATGGCGGAAGACATCCTTTACCTAACCCTAATGATATAGCTAACAAATTGGCAGCGATTGGGGTAAATTACCAAAAAAGTTTAGTTGTAGCTTATGATGATTCGCGCTTTGCCTTTGCAGCTCGTTTATGGTGGCTGCTGCGCTATCTAGGACATGAGCAAGTAGCAGTACTGGATGGTGGCTTGGCTGGATGGCAAAAAGCTGGATATTCTGTTACAGATGTTATTCCTCCTCCCCGAATGGGTACGTTTGTCGCTCAAGTACAAACAGAAAAGGTAGTAGATATTACAGCTGTGAAAAGCCGGAAAGATAGCCACGAGGTAGTACTGGTAGATTCAAGAGAGAGCGATCGCTACCGAGGCGAACGAGAGCCAATCGATCGAATTGCTGGACATATTCCTGGTGCAGTCAACTATCCCTGGCAAGAAGTTACAGACTCTTCCGGCTACCTACTTCCTCAAGAAGAACAACGCCGTCGGTGGGACAAGCTAAAAACAGCCGAAGAAATATTCGTATATTGCGGTTCTGGCGTTACTGCTTGTGTGAATTTACTTTCTTTAGAATTAGCTGGTATTAACAAGGGTAAACTTTATGCTGGTAGCTGGAGTGATTGGATTTCCTATTTATAGTCATTAGTCATTGGTCACTTGTACTGAGCGTAGTCGAAGTATTGGTCATTGGTCATTGGTCATTGGTCATTAGTTTTTAATAAAGGATAAATCACAAAGGACAAATGACTAATGACAAAGGACAAATTTCAAAACTGACCTAATTGCAAACCATAATTAATACTGAAGAACCAGCCATCAAAATCAATGTTTTCGGCGGTTGAACTACCTAAACTTACTCCAGCTTGGACATTCATAAAAATGGTATCGGATATTCGGTAATTTAAGTGTCCAAATAGCCGATAAAATTCGTCTTCTCGATCGCGCTGTGTAAAGTCTGATAAACTCATTTGGTAGTCAATACCAACCTGTAGAGGCTTTTGCAAGTAGTAGTTCAGAGACACCCAAAAGGAATTGATTATCCGATTACGACTTTGGGGATCGGCAAAATTTACACTCAACTCGTAGAAGCTATCTAGGGTTAATCTTGAAGTTAAGGGATCTCGGCGTCCCAAAGACAGTTGTAGGGAATTTTCATTTAAAAAGCGATCGCCTGCTTTGAAGCTATCCAGGCGATCGCTGTTGTTGGCATAAAATAAATGTTGATTGCTCCAACTGATTTCTCCAAACATTCGTTGGGATAGCTGCTGGTAAATACCGAGATTGAATCTCACCTGATTGTAATGATATTCTGATTGATTTATATAACGAATCAGATTGCCATCAATTGAGCCATTTAAAAAAGTCTTAGATCCCAAAGGAAAATATGTAGAGGCTAGTGTCAGTCCAGAAATAATTAAACCATCTTCTATGGGACTATCATTTGAGGAAAATATGTTATTCGTTTGGAAGTAGCCGACACGTCCTTGTAGATAGCCGATAGGTTTAAACTGAGCTACAGGTTGTTCTGTCGGTGGTGGTAGCTGTTGTTCTAGGGGTTGTTGTTCTAGGGGTCGTAACCGCACCCGCAACCCCAATTCGCGATCGCTATCAGATTCAAACGGTTGTTTTGGCGATCGTAGCAGTTCTATCAACCTCTCTCGCCTTTGAGAATACTCTCTCTCAGGTAAATTTAATAGTTGCTCCTTTGAGTCTGAAGGAGATATGGGCAAATTATTTGGCTGCGATTCTAGCTGTGGCGGGTCATTTTGCTTTTGAGTATCTATAGGTTCTTCGCTTTGATCTGGGATTTGAGTTGTTTCTGGTGTTTGCTGTGCCAGATTTAACGGCATTCGAGAGTCTAAAGTATGTGACTCACTCGACAGCTTGCACAAAGAGTTAATTGCTTTTTGCTCCAACTTATGACATAACTGCTCATGAGTTACCTGTATATTTGCTAAATGATTAGAATGCAAAACATCTGTAATTGCAGATTCTGCCGCATCTACTCTAATGCAACACCAGCTTCCACCACTGGACGTTAACAAAATACAAAAAAACAAATTTTTCCAGTTCTTGAGTCGCATCTGGTTAGATCGCATTGATTGCGTTTGGCAAATGTAGACCCACAAGCTGTATCGGAAGTTCCGGCTACAAAGATACAGTTGATTGCATCTATTTTAGCTTTGTAGGTATATACTTAAACTACAAACTAAAATTACTGCTTTTCGGATTTTTCACAGATTTTTGTTGTAAAACTGAGATTCCCCGATAAAATTCCTGCTTAAATTTTAGTGAAATACAGCCAGTAGATAATTTCACAACAAATCTTAGCAAGTTATTGTCCCCTATAGTTAATGACCCTCTGCCTGAAATGATTATAAAGGATTATATGTAAGGTACTTCTCGTTTAATTTTTTATATCAAATACTAACTTTTCAATCTTCCAGAGACTTTATTGCATACAATTTAATTTTCTGAAAGAAAAATTAAATCGATTAAATACGTATAGTAATCCAATTTGATTCATGAACTGGCTTGCATAGATAAGGAACATGTAAACACGAAAAAAATAATAGATGTGTACTGAGTTTTTTCAAAAATAAAATATGAATATCTTGTTTTATTTAATGCATTAAATCTAAATTAAAATTTAAACTAATTTATCTAAAAAACTCTTACAACAATTAGCATTAGCTTAAACTTTAATTTTTATGATATTACTTGAAGGTCAAAATTTCTCAAACTATGTTTTATAAATCGTTTCCATTATTGGTGATTGGTTTATGGGGACTTATAGTACTGCCTCTGCCAAATCGGGTAAGTGCCATAACTCCTCTAACGCGAGCAGAGATTCAGAACCTCCGCAACATCGTACAACTGATACCCAAAGATAAATTGAAGAAACGTGCTGCACGCAAATTAGATGCAATGACTCCTGGGGACGGGCTGTCAACTGGCCGAGCTTCTCTAGCAGATTTGCGTTTTAATGATGGCTCTTTGGCACGAGTTGGAGAACAGGCGTTATTTCAATTTTTGCCGAAGACTCGTGACTTTAAACTGACAAACGGGACTGTGTTGTTGCTCATCCCACCAGGAAAGGGGCAAACACGTATACAAACACCAAATGCAGCAGCAGCAATTCGTGGTTCAGCATTATTTGTACGCTACGACCAACAAACAGACACCACGATTGTGGGTGCGCTGACAAATAGCGGCATTGAAGTTTCTAACAAGAAAGCTTCTCAAACTCAGGTGTTGGAAGCAGGGCAAATGGTGATTATAGTTAAAGGCGAATTTCAGAGGTTATATGATTTTGATCTCAGAAATTTTTATGAAACGAGCCAACTGGTTCGGGAACTTGATTTAAACAGGCAAAGTCCTGTGCCTACACCTGATCCTGCAATCACCAGTGTCCAAGCCGAAACTACTGCGGCTTTGAAAGCACAGCCACCTATAAAAGGCGAGGGAGTATTTGAAATGAAGCTAACTCCTACACCCGACACCTCAACTCAGACAACATCCGACACCTCAACTCAGACAACACCAGTCACCCCAACTCAGACAACATCCGACACCTCAACTCAGACAACATCCGACACCTCAACTCAGACAACATCCGACACCTCAACTCAGACAACACCAGTCACCCCAGCTAAGACAACACCAGTCACCCCAGCTAAAACAGCACCCGACACCCCAGCTAAGACAACACCCGTAACGCCGATAGATCCAACACCCGTAACACCAGTAACTCCAACACCTGTAACCTCAACAGATCCAACACCCGTAACGCCGATAGATCCAACACCCGTAATACCCGTAACTCCAACACCTGTAACCTCAACAGATCCAACACCCGTAACGCCGATAGATCCAACACCCGTAACACCAGTAACTCCAACACCTGTAACCTCAATAGATCCAATACCCGTAACGCCGATAGATCCAACACCCGTAACACCAGTAACTCCAACACCTGTAACCTCAACAGATCCAACACCCGTAACGCCGATAGATCCAACACCCGTAACGCCAATAGATCCAACACCCGTAACGCCAATAGATCCAACACCCGTAACGCCAATAGATCCAACACCAGTAACTCCAACACCCGTAACGCCAATAGATCCAACACCAGTAACTCCAACACCCGTAACGCCAATAGATCCAACACCAGTAACACCTGTAACTCCAACAGATCCAACACCAGTAACCCCAACTGACTCTCCAAGTACATAAAAATTGCTAATGGGGGTAAAAAATGCTCTGCGAACCGTTGAAGGCAGTACGTTTTGTCATACTTTTGCGTAAGTCCTGTGGAATTTAGCTGCTCCAATGCGGTAGCACAGACTTATGCTCGATTAGGAGCAGAACTATACAATTGTTAACTACTGCCTTTACAGCCGCCAAAGCAAAAAGTGATATTCCCTACGACCAGATAGCATCTGCTAACGCTAGATTAAATCAAGGACAGGACTTACACAGCGTTCACCGGATATCCTTATATAGTTCAATCACGTTCTGTGTGTAAGTTCCCAGGAACTCACTTGTTGCAAAAGAGAACATAAACTTATGACTTTTGATTACGACCTATTTGTAATTGGTGCGGGTTCTGGAGGTTTGGCGGCTTCCAAACGAGCGGCTAGCTACGGCGCAAAAGTGGCGATCGCTGAATATGATTTAGTTGGTGGCACTTGTGTGATTCGCGGTTGCGTTCCCAAAAAACTCATGGTCTATGGCTCTCACTTTCCCGAACTGTTCAGTGACGCTTCAGGCTATGGCTGGAAAGTAGGTAATGCTGAGTTTGACTGGGAATATTTCATTACATCTATAGATAAGGAAGTTCGGCGACTATCGCAACTACATATAAGCTTCTTGGAAAAAGCCGGAGTAGAACTATTTTCTGGTCGCGCCACATTGGTAGACGCTCACACCATAGAAGTTGATGGACGTAAGGTTACAGCAGACAAAATTTTAATTGCTGTTGGTGGGCGTCCCGTCAAGCCAGATTTACCAGGGATAGAACATGGAATTACCTCCGACGAAATCTTTCATTTAAAAGAACAGCCAAAACACATCGTCATTATTGGCGCTGGTTATATCGGCACGGAATTTGCTTGTATTATGCGCGGTTTGGGTTCTCAGGTGACACAAATTACCAGAGGTGAAAAGATTTTAAATGGTTTTGATGAAGATGTCCGCATAGAAATTGAAGAGGGTATGACGAACCACGGAATTCGCTTGATTAAGAATAATGTGGTGAAAGCAATTGAACGCATCCCAGAAGGGTTGAAACTGACTTTATCAGAGGATGACCAAGAACCACTAATTGCTGATGTGTTTTTAGTAGCGACCGGTCGAACCCCTAATGTAGATGGATTAGGTTTAGAAAACGCTGGGGTTGATATTGTCGCTAGTTCTATCGAAGGGCCTGGATACCCTACTACAAGTGCGATCGCAGTCAATGAATATAGTCAAACTAGTCAACCGAATATTTTTGCTGTTGGCGATGTCACCGACCGAATCAATTTAACTCCCGTGGCCATTGGCGAAGGTCGCGCCTTTGCCGATAGCGAATTTGGGAATAATCGCCGCGAATTCAGTCACGAAACTGTGCCCACAGCCATATTTTCTAGCCCAGAAGCCGCAACAGTCGGCTCGACAGAAGCCGAAGCACGGGAAAAACTCGGTGATGCCGTCAAAATTTTTCGCACTCGCTTCCGCCCCATGTACCACAGTTTGACTGGTAAGCAAGAGAAGACAATGATGAAGTTGGTGGTTGATGGCAATACCGACAAAGTTCTAGGCGCTCACATGGTAGGTGAAAGTGCCGCGGAGATTATCCAAGGTGTGGCGATCGCAGTCAAGATGGGCGCAACAAAAAAAGACTTTGATGCCACTGTGGGTGTCCATCCCTCAGCCGCAGAGGAATTTGTCACAATGCGCTAATAAAACTTAGGAGTGAGCAGTTGTGAGTTATGAATTATAAGTGAGCCACAATAATTGATAAATCTTTATTTATCAACACTCAATAATTTTTAACTCCTAACTATTGACAACTTTGGACTACATATATCTTCACGGATTTGCTTCTAGCCCTAAATCTGCCAAAGCGCAGGATATAAGCGATCGCTTTACCCAAATTCAGACAAGGCTGAAAATTCCCGATCTCAATGCTGGCGATTTTTCCCAATTAACAATCACTCGTCAGATCGCTCAAGTTGCTGCAGAATTCAGCAATGATTCTACACCAGTAACGCTTATTGGCTCAAGTTTGGGTGGTTTGACCGCTGCCCACTTGGGACAACAAAATTTGCAAGTACAACGCTTAGTTTTGCTAGCACCAGCTTTTGGGTTTTTATCCCATTGGTTGCCTAAGCTAGGAGATGAAGAAGTAGAGCGTTGGCAGCAAGAAAAATATATCATGATCTACCACTACGGGGAGCAGCGATCGCTTTCTTTAAGTTACGATTTCGTTACAGATGCTGCCCAATACCAAGAAAAGCTTTTGCAACGCCCTATCTCCACGCTAATTTTGCACGGAAAAAAGGATGAAGTCATTCCGATAGAAGCTAGTCGGGACTTTGCGCGCTCGCGTCCTTGGGTGGAGTTAGTTGAACTCGACAGTGACCACGCTTTGGGTAATCTTATGAAAGAAATTTGGCAGGTAATTCGCCTTTTTTGCCAATTACCTTGAAGTTGTAAAATATTAGACTCACACATAAATAATGTCCTTAGTCATTTGTGCTTTGTTAGTTACTAATGACCAATGACTAATACTTCGACTACGCTCAGTACAAGTGACCAATGACTAATGACTAAAACTATGCTTCCCTTCATCCGGTCAGATTTAGCCCAATTCACCGCCTATAAACCTCACCCCAGTAGCGATACAGCCAATTCTGTTCCCACACAGTTCGATCGGTTAGATACAAATGAAAGTCCCTACGATTTACCTCCTGAGTTAAAAGAGAAGCTGGCGTGGACTTATCAGCAAGTAATTGAAACAAATCGTTATCCTGATGGCGGACATGAAACACTTAAGGATGCGATCGCTGAGTACGTTAATCAGTCAACCGACCTCTCATCACGCTTCTTTACTGCTGCCAATATTTCTGTTGGTAATGGTTCAGATGAACTAATCCGCTCTTTATTAATCGCCACCTGTCTAGGAGGAGAAGGGTCAATTCTTGTTGCCAATCCCACTTTCTCGATGTACGGGATTTTGGCGCAAACTTTGGGCATTCCTGTAGTGGCGGTGGGGAGAAATGAAACAACTTTTGAAATTGACATAAGCGCCGCACAGTCTGCGATCGAACAAACTCAAAATCCCCCCATTCGCGTAGTTTTCGTAGTTCATCCCAATTCGCCGACTGCTAACAGCTTAACTGAAGCAGAGTTAGCGTGGTTAAGAAGCTTGCCACAGCATATTTTAGTAGTAATTGATGAAGCTTACTTTGAATTCAGTCAAACTACCTTAGTAGGTGAATTAGGACAGCATCCTAATTGGGTAATATTACGCACTTTTTCTAAAGCTTTCCGATTGGCATCTCTCCGTATTGGTTATTGCGTTGCCCATCCCGAAGCAATCGCCATTTTAGAAAAAGTTCGCTTACCCTACAATCTCCCCAGTTTTTCCATAGCAGCTGCCTTAGTTGGTTTACAAAATCGTACACTCTTGCTGGAATCAATTTCCCAGATCCTGAGTGAACGAGCTAAACTCATCGAAATTTTATCCCAGCAACCGGAACTACAAATTACTCCAAGTGCTGCCAACTTTATTTACCTGCGTCTTAAACCAAATGGTTTTAATTCACAAGAAGCTGCTTTAAAAACTTTCCACCAGAAACTTAGAACACTCGGCACTCTTGTACGGCACATTAGCGGAGGATTACGAATTACTGTCGGAACGATAGAAGAAAACGCCCGCACCGTTAATCGAGTAAAAGCTGCTTTAGCAAATTTGTCATCTTAGCAATTTACTCAGTAATTAAACCTGCTATTTACTTCACTGCCCAAACGGCGTACTACTCCCACTGTTTGTGGCAGCACACCTACTAAAAGAGCAAAAGCAACATCCGGCAAAAGAGCCACTATTTCTGGTGGAAAGTATTGTTCAAATTGATCGAGAATCTTCTGAACTCGCTGCCCAGGCAGTGGATTTTCTGTAATTTGTTTGATCAATCGAATCCACTGTCGCCTAATCAAGTAAGCTTTCTGGCGTTCTTCATTAGATTCAGGAGTTAATAAAGAAAGATTACCTATGGGCAGTACCCTTTGGCAATCACAATCGTAATCCCCACCCACCGCAGCCCCAGGACCAGCAAACTCTGCATGGTAGCGTTTAAAGAGTATTAATCCATTTCGCCTCCGACTATTGACGATGAAAACTTCTCCACTGTGCAAACGTGTAAGGATATCCGAGCCTGGCGATTGCTCAGTTCCATCTGACATGACAACAGAGTCAAGGAAAGTTGTTTCAGGGTAATAAGTTGATACCATAGAGGTCTGATAGCGTCGATGCTGTTCGCTATCCATGTTTTTTAAACTTTTAATGAATGTTGTTGTAGTATGCACTTCAAAACGGAATTAGCTGTTATATCAAATCAAGTTTTTGAATTTTTTTATTATCAAGACCTTCCTGGTCAATCTAACTAAAAATACCAATATATAGACGTTGTTTTAGTAATTGAGTGATTATATTTTATGAGATATAACTAGATTTGTCTGTAAACTATACTCGTGTTTTATTAAAGTTTTTATAAAGATGAATATATCAATTACAAAGTTATTATGAGGAAGTAATGATTTCTTTCAACGCTATTTCGCGTGTGTTCCCATTATAGTCCATTTTCATCTATATCGAATGCTTTAAAAAATTTGTTAACCATAAATTCCAAAAGCTAAATTTAACATTTTTTAATATTAATAATATTTACCAAAAAGATAATTTGTTTATAAGGACAAGGGAATTTTTCGTAAAAAGTTTAAATAAAATATTCTTTTGAGAAAAAAATTATCAAAAGCTATTTACTCGCTTCGTAAATTAACAAACATGTTTTAGTTTTGATTTATAGGACTTCTATTTGATTGCGATTGCGTGAAAAAACTCAGTATAACTCAAAGATCCTTCTTTATCGTTAGCTCTTGCCTGCTAAATCAAGTAAGTCCTGGAAATCAAAGCGGATTTATATGGATATTTAGCTAAATATTGGCTACATTCCTAATTAAACCCCGTTCATTTGAAAACCTGGAGTTCTGAATAAAAGTATATTATCTAGTCCTGGCTTGAGTTTTGAGCTTTCTCTAAGCCAAAATAACTATGGTTCTCAAGGTAGACGTGGTTTAGCTTCGTTTGTGTTTGATTACCGCTATGAGTTACAGATTTTATCGAATTAATTGGAGCAGTATACAAAACTTTACAATTGCCCAAACAAAACTCAGCTAATAGAATCAGCACTCAGGTGCTTGTGCAATAACATCTGGCTTGAGCGTCTTAGAAAAAATGTATTCCAATTAGATTCGACTTTATGCACTCGATATCCCAGCTTGAAATAAAGCTGTCGTGCTTGATGGTTATTTTCTAAAACATGGAGATATAAGTCTTGAAATCCCCACTCGCGAGAGACTTTTTCACAGCTAGTAAGTAATCCTGAAGCCACACCATGTCTACGGTATTTTGGGTGTACCGCTAAATTAGATAAGTAAGGAAAACCTACACCAACCTCGCTCCATGAATCACTACTGTAGCGTACACCCATTTCCACACTTCCTACTAAGTTATTAGCCTCACCAGTAGTAGCTTCAAGGGCAACTAAGCAAAGATGACGGGGCGCCGGTGATGCCATTCGATGCCTTAAGTCTTCGTAAATACCCAAACGTAGCAACGGGAAAGCCCATCCCCATATACCCTTGTGGGAGTGAAAGCTTTCAGTAATAATTTGGGCAACACCAATCAAATCAGCAGGTGTAGCTGTACGAATTTGGAATTGGCAGGAAGCTGGATCGATTGCCTGTTGGTGGTATGGGTGAAAAAACCGATATTTCAAGGCTAGTTTAGTATTGATTTTATTCAACAAAAATTTTCTCAAATATCCTAAAACAAGATTTAAACTAAATCAGAACTTATAAAGTTGCCCAGGAGATTTAACTGAACCAATATTGCTAATTCGCTTTTTCTTGTAGATTATACAAATTTTTACACTTTAGAGGATGTTTTATAACCTGCATTTTTGAAAGAGTATTAGGAGTTACAACTTCATAAATCTATAACCTTAAGTTCAGTATATTCATTGCATACCTTCTTTTCGGTGAGCAGAATATCAAACTGATTACCACAAAAACATCTCTAAAGTGATAGAGTTTTCAGCGAGTGGACAGAGGAATAGCATAACTTATCTGTAAGCAGCATCTCCAAAATTGTTAAGTAAGTACACTATTGGCAAACTCTGGTTTCAAACCACCCTTAGTTACAGTACTGAACTTGTTTTTTGCAGTTACCGCACACTGATACTACTTTGTTATCAAGTCGTATAAGTAGGCTGTACAGGTACTGGGACAAGAATCTGTAAGGTTCCTAATCCCTAATCTCTAACTCCTCAACCGCTACCACTTGTCTTAATGATAGTTCTGATTGCTAAATTAGAAAGAGGTATTTGTCTAATAGTATACTTTGGCTTTAAATCTTATTGTTTTAATTTTGCTGACTCTACCATGACTACCATAAATAAAATTTACCTGCAAGTGTTATTACAACAGCTGTGGAGGGAAAACTTAATATGCAGCTTTATCTGGATTTTTCAGCTGGCTATGAGCGCTGTATGTATTATCAGACATTGCTCGCAGGAGGTGAAAAAAGATTTGGCAAGCAAGCGTCGACTCTGTAACACTAAAACTGACAATGAAAGCAATTACACTGCACCAACGCAAACGGTAATCGGCACAAGCAATTGAGACGAATTACTGTGAGTAAACGCTCCTACACTCAGCAGTCATGTAGCCAAACAGCCCTATTGGTCGAAATGCTCTGCTCTTACCTGACTCAGAAAAATCCTTACCTGATCAGATTATTCTTTATCCGACTGCCGTTGCAGCAGGAAAGCGGTGCATGAAATCCCAAGCAAACAGTAAGCCTAAAATTTTGGTTGTCGATGATGAACCAGACAACCTTGACTTGCTTTACCGCACTTTTTATCGTGATTATAAGGTGCTAAGGGCAACCTCTGGCCCTGCGGCCCTCGATCTGCTGGCTCAAGAGGGAGAGATCGCGGTGATCATCTCCGATCAGCGGATGCCAATGATGAGCGGTACAGAATTTTTGAGCCTAACAGCAACTCAATATCCAGATATTATTCGGATTATTTTAACTGGCTACACCGATGTCGAAGACCTGGTGGAAGCAATCAATGCTGGCAAGGTATTTAAATATGTCACTAAACCGTGGGAAGCGGAGGAACTAAAAGCAGTGGTACGGCAAGCTTTGGATACTCACAATGTCCTCAAAGCTAGAACCCACGAACTTACCCGCACACTCCGTCAAGAATCGCTGCTAAATACCGTTACCAATACGATTCGCAGTGCTTTAGACTACAGACAAATTTTGCAAGCAATTGTAGATACAGTCGGTCACATGTTGGAGGTGGATGTTTGTCTGCTACGTCCCTTCCAAGATGAGCAGTTGGCGGATAAAGGGTTTATTTATCAGAAGCCTCTTTCTGAAGAAGCCCTTGAGCATAGAAGTACAGGTGAAGTTGGAGTAAGTCTTTTTCCTCTACCCCTCATCTCCTCTCCTTCTCTGTCTCTTTTGGCTCAGACGGTATGGGAAACCCGCGAAGTCCAGGTGATTCACGATGCGATCGATGATGAGCGCATTCACGGTAATACTCCCGAACTGCGCGAACGTGAGGCAGCTTTTGCTGCTGCTAATATTTGTTCTAGTTTAGTTGTACCATTGATTTGCCAACAAGAACTGATGGCAGTGCTAGCGCTGCACCAGTGTTCTCTGCCTCGCTTTTGGGGCGAAGATGAGGTGCAGTTAGTGTTGATGGTAGCAGATCAGGCAGCCTTAGCTTTGTCTCAAGCTTATGCTTACGAACAAGTACGTGCCCTTGCCAAGCGGGAGAGCTTGATTAATACGATTACTAGCGCAATTCGCTCTAGCTTAGATCCTCAAGATATCTTTGCGGCTATTACCCAACAATTGGGACAAGCTTTACAAGTTGATGGATGCGTCTTGTCTTTGTGGACAGAGGAAGATGAGTTTGTTGAATGTGTGGGTTTGTATGATAGTTTTCAACATCTAGAAAATGTAAGAGCGTCAGCCCCAGATAATAATTCAAGTAGCAATCATCACCTACCAAATCAGAGATTACCCTATTCTCAAGCATCGATTCAGGAAAATCCCATCCTCCAACAAATGCTACAGACACATGAACCTGTGGTAATTGGTAATGTGAGCCATTCTCCTTCTGATGTGCGGGGTTTTGATTTACCTTTAAAAATGCCAGCGCGATCGCTAATGTTTGTACCATTATTAGCTGATGGTAAATGCATCGGTAGTATTACTTTGCATGAAGGTAAAAAAGTCCGCCAATGGCTCCCATCTGATATCGATTTGGCGAAAGCAGTGGCAGCGCAAGCCGCGATCGCTGTGCAGCAGTCACACTTATATCAAAAAACTCGCCAACAAGCTGAACGCTTACTGGAATTAGACAAACAAAAAACCGAATTTTTCCAAAATATTTCCCATGAGTTTCGCACACCGATTACCTTGATTCAAGGGCCTTTAGAGTCGGCTGTAGCGGCTGGTGAAGGATTATCTTACTCTCAAAGTGCGATCGCCCTGCGTAACTCCCGCCGCCTGCTGCGACTGGTAAATCAACTCCTGGATTTACAACGCTTGAATGCCGGGAGAATGCAGCCTAGCTTCCATCCCTGTGATTTAGTCGAATTTGTCAGCCAAATAGTGGAATCTTTTCGTCCCTACTGTGAGAAGAAGAGACTGCATCTCGTCACCCAGCTAGATGAATGTTCTACGGTGTACTTGGACATGGAAAAATTTGACAAGGTGGTTTATAACCTCTTGTCAAATGCCATGAAGTTCACTCCCGAAGGTGGAACGATCGGTGTCAGACTAAAATCTGAGCGCGATCGCTGCATATTACAAGTGCAAGATACTGGAATTGGTATTGTTAAAGAACAAATTCCCCACCTATTTGAGCGCTTTCGCCAAGCTGAAGGTTCAGCAAACCGCTCCTATGAAGGCAGTGGTTTGGGTTTAGCTTTAGTTAAAGAATTAGTAGAATTACATGGTGGTCAAGTCACTGTGGAATCAGTTTATGGTGAAGGCACTACTTTTAGTTTATGGCTGGTGACTGGAAATGCTCATTTACCTGCACAGCAAGTACTAGAAACGCCTACCGAACTGAATACAAGCCGCGCTAGCGTAGAATTAGCTGATTTAGAACTAGTAGAGTCAACAACAGACAATATTGAAGATATTACAATAAACCTCTCCCCCAGTGTTGATACTCAAGACTCAGCACATAAGACTCAGCACTCAATTTTAGTTGTAGATGATAACCCCGATTTGCGAACCTATGTATCTGAAATTTTCCGCCGTAATGGCTATCATGTACAGACAGCTCGTAACGGTCGTGAAGGGCACAGTAGAGCGAAGGAAATTCTACCCAGCTTGATTGTGACTGACTTAATGATGCCCTTAGTGAGCGGACTTGAGATGATTCAGATGATCCGCAATGAGGAAACGTTGAAAGGAACACCAATCATTCTGCTGACAGCGAAAGTAGATGAAGAAACCCGCATCGAAGGTACAGAGCATGGCGCGGACGCTTATTTAGCAAAACCATTCAACGATCGGGAACTTTTGGCGGAAGTTCGCAATCTTTTAGCGTTGAAAGAAAATGAACGGCGAATTGTGGAGTTAAATACTTATCTAACAGAATCGGTGCTAAAGCGCTTTTTGCCTGCTGTATTGATGCAAAAAGCCGCAACCGGTGATTTAACGTTAGATTTGCGTCCAGAACCACGCTTAATTACAGTTTTGTTTAGCGACATTGTGGGTTTTACACAGCTAGCAAATACTCTCAGATCCCGACGAGTCGCAGAGCTGCTAAATGAATATTTAGAAGCCATGACTAAAGTTGTCTTTAGCAATGGTGGCACTGTAGATAAATTTATGGGAGATGCTATCTTAGCTTTATATGGAGCGCCGGAAGAACTAACCCCTAACGAACAAGTGCGTCGTGCCATTAATACAGCAAGAGCAATGCACCGCTCACTGGCTGACTTGAACCAGCGCTGGCGAGAGCAAGGTGTATTCGATAGCGACAAACTTACTAGCGTACAGTTCCGGTGTGGTATTCACCAAGGTACTGCTGTTGTGGGGATGTTTGGTAGCGCTGAACGCGCCGATTATACTGCTATTGGCCCAAGTGTCAATATTGCCGCAAGGTTGCAAGCTGCCGCTGTTCCCGGTACGATTCTAGTTTCCGCTGCCGTAGCAGATTATTTGCAGGAAGGAGAAATTACTAAAGGGAGTCCGCTAGAACTTAAAGGAGTCGATGAAACAGTTTTGACTTTTGCTGTTTCACCAGAGGTAATGGTTAATCGCTAAAATTTAGACTGGTATTTTAAAGCATTACCAATGAGTAAAAGTGCATAATCATATCCAGTTTATATAATATGACACCATCGGTTGCAGACAAAACTCCAATTCCAGCCAAGGTCTGGAGACGACACACCGATCCACCAGGTTTGTGGATTTTTGTCGTTGTCAGTTCAGTCTCTCTGCACTTGCTGGTGTTCTGGCTGATGCGCTCATCTAATGCATTTAGTTTGTGGTTTCCCCAGCAAAATCAATCTGCTGTTCCCGTCGAATTGATAGAAATTGCTCCTAAAACAAAATCAATAATCAAATCAAAATCAATAGCCAAAATAGTTTCGTCAAAGCCACTATCCTCTACTCAAAAGTCTGTACCAGCACGTTCGTCACAAACAGCACGAACTACGCCTATAAATAAAGATTTTGGCGCAATAAATTCTCCTGAGAATCTCCAGAAAAAGAGCCGAATTTACGCCTCTCAACCTAATAGCGAACCTTCTAGACAGCAGATAGTCCCCACGCCAACACCGAAACCTATAGCTAAAGCCACACCAAAACCTATAGCTAAAGCCACACCAAAACCTATAGCTAAAGCCACACCAAAACCTACGCCTACACCTAAAGCCACACCGAAACCTATAGCTAAAGCCACACCGACACCTACAGTTCCAATTGGTAATTTACCTTGGAAGCGTCGTCAAGAAATTAAACTGGGAAAGGGAACGCAACTACCAACAGGTATTCCATCAAATCGACCAGTTTCAGAACCTGAAAATAGAGAAACTCCAGCGACTTCAACTAGAGAAACTCCAGCGACTTCAACTAGAGAAACTCCAGCGACTTCAACTAGAGAAACTCCAGCGCCTTCGACTAGAGAAACTCCAGCGCCTTCGACTAGAGAAACTCCAGCGCCTTCGACTGGAAGAGCATCGGTAGCAATAGTAGCTCCCTTATCTAGAGATGAAGTGATTAGCTTGATACAATCAAAAGGATTCCGACAAGATGCTTTACCCGACGTTATCGCTTTATACAGGGGAAGCAACACAAAACAATTAGACCCAAGTTTTATTGTCCATAATTCGGGACTTGAGCCAGCACAACTCTTGGCTAGCTTAATAATTGATAACAATGGTAATTTTAAACAAGCCGTAGTTCTAGAAATAGAACCAGCAGCACTGCAAAGTGAAAAAAGCACATACGAGCAAGTCCTCAATGAAGTTTTCAAAACAGAAAACTTTCTTGCTGCCCATAATAACGATGGCACAAAACCAGAATTGAGCAATTTGTATGTCAGGATCAAAATGCAACCTGCAAATTCCAACTAAATGCTTGAATTTTTACAGAAACTGTGTTATATTTATAGGGTTGGAAATTTGCGGGCGTAGTTTAGTGGTAAAACTATAGCCTTCCAAGCTATTAATGCGGGTTCGATTCCCGCCGCCCGCTTAGAAAAAACTCTTAAATATACGAGTGCAAAAACCTAAGTCTAAATCTTGGTAAAATGATTAGTTAAACACTAATTCACCATTTTTTGCGGCGTACAGAAATAGTTTGAAATTGAGAGTAGCCAAATTCTAGGATGATGAATAAGCGACACTTTCTTCAACAATATCCGCACTCTGGCTGCCTCTTTGTTGTTTGATAGTTGACAAGACTCTGGAAAATGCCCAATAAGTTCTGATTTTTTGAATTTTAGAATTGCTGCTAATTGAGATTTTCTAGGCGAATGCGTGGATCGGCTGCTTTGAGCATTAAGTCGGCGATTAAATTGCCAACAATCAGCAGTACTGCGCCCATAACCAAACTTGCCATTAATAAATATAAATCTTGAGCTTGTAAAGCTTGTAAAGCCAATCTCCCTAAACCAGGCCAGTTGAAGAAAAATTCGGCGATGAAGGCACCATTTAATAAACCAGCTAATTCAAAACCCAATAAGGTAATTAAAGGATTTATGGCGTTGCGGAGTGCATGAACGTAGATAACGCGGTTTTCTGGCAAACCTTTGGCACGAGCCGTTTGGATGTAGTCTTGACGCAGGACATCTAATAATTCGCCGCGAGTGATGCGTTGCAAACCAGCAAAACTAGTAATTGAGAGTGCAATGGTGGGTAAAATCATGTGCCAGCCGATATCTAAGATTCTGCCAAACCACGACAGTTCTGAGTGATTGATGCTAGTCATGCTACCCACTGGGAAAAATGGCGAGGTGAGTTGGGCTAAAACCAGCAGCGCTAAGGCAGTGATGAAACTGGGAAAGCCTTGTCCAGCATAACTAATCACTTGTAAAATCCGGTCTGCTGGCTTATTTTGTTTGACAGCGGCAAAGATCCCTAGAGGGATGGCGATCGCCCATGTGACAATTAAAGATGCGATCGCTAATAGCAAAGTCGCTGGTACTCGTTCCCACAACAGCGATGCCACTGAACGTTGATAAATAAAACTCGTGCCAAAATCCCCTTTGGTTAAGATTCGCCATAGCCACAGTCCAAATTGCTCTGGCCAAGACTTATCTAGACCAAACTGCCGTTTGATTTCCTCAATTCTTTCTGGAGATATCTTCGGATTTTGCCGCAGCGTATCTACATAATCACCGGGAGCGAGTTGAATGATGAAAAACGACAACGCTGACGCCAACAACAAAGTTAGCAGTGCCTGCAATAGCCGCTTTAGCACATAAACAAAAGTTTCGCTCGTGACTAGCCCGATTAGCCAATCCCGACCTGTCTCCAAGGAAATTTTCGTAGATGTCATTTATATTTTGTCCTTTGTCATTTGTCCTACCCTGCGGGAAGCCGCTGGCGCGTCTATGTCCTTCGTCCTTTGTCCTTCGTCATTTGCCAGTTGTTTTGCTATTGACTAATGACTAATGACTAATGACCAATGACTAATGACTAATATTCAATTAAAGAGATAATCGGCACGTCCGGTAAATATGTACGCCCTTGTAAATCCCGTAGCTCGATAATAAACCCAAATCCTACTAGTTCGCAGCCAATCTTTTGTAACAACTTTGCCGTCGCACTCGCTGTTCCACCCGTGGCAATCAAGTCGTCAACAATCAAAACTCGGCTACCTTGGTGTAAAGCGTCTTGATGCACTTCTACGCAGTCTGTACCATACTCTAATTCATATTCAATTGAGTGAACGGCTGCTGGTAACTTCCCTTTTTTGCGGATGGGAATAAAACCAGCTCCTAATTTATAAGCCAGAGGTGAACCAAAAATGAATCCTCTCGACTCTATACCAATGACATAATCAGCTGTTATTCCAGCTTCATTGCATTTTTGTGTTAAAAAGTCAATAGTATAGCGCAGTCCCTCTGGATCGCGCAGTAACGTAGTAATATCCCGAAATAAAATTCCGGGTTTCGGGAAATCTGGAATGTCACGAACGAGAGACTTTAAATCCATAAAATGGGGAATAAAGGAGTAGGGAATGGGGAATGGGGCATGGGGAATGAGGTAGAAAAATTAATAAGCAATGCCCAATACTTCTCTACAAGAGGCTACGCCTACGACTTCTCTACGAGATGCTACGCGAACGCTCAGTACAAGTGCCCAATTTCAGATACCTGAAAAATCGTACACTATAATGTCATACGCTGGGGGTCAAGTGGGGATAGAGGCTAAAGCTTCGCTCTTCATTGACGATAATTAGAATCTAAACCAAGCTATAAAAGGTATTTCGCTAATAAATGAGGTGAATTTAGTTATGTTTTAAAATTTTGATTTCAATATAGGGAAAACTTTGAGTAGAAAGAGTTAAGTAATGTATATATCAGGTAGTCATGCTACTGCTACAAGTCTAAGGCTCAAGTCTTGGCTACCGATCTTAAATTTGTTTTATCTAGTCTGTTGGAACCGCACAAGGTATTTATAGAATGAATGTTTCAGCAAGTTTAACGCCGTTCAACAGTCCAACCCAAGACTCACTGCCGATGATTCTGGACACTTTACCAGATCCTGCGATCGCTTCCAAAACGTGTCCTCGGAGAACTAGGCTGCAAATTGACCTGATTTTACTGGCAATTGAAGCTTTAGAACTTGGTGGTTCGGAAGCAATCCTGGCTTTTGCTCAAGAGTTGGATCTTAAAGGAATTGTTAAAGACAGGGTGAATTTATGGCGGATGCGTAGCTCTAACCCGCTACGAAGAGCGCACATGCGCCGTCCCTTAACTATTATGGAAGCAAAAGCTTTGGTGGTCATTGCTTGCTATATAGCACGGCGTTTAACTGTTGTCATCCGCCAGTTATTAATGATATGTCAACAAATGGAAGAAAAACAGATTCCATTAGAACAGAATTTGCGGCTATCTAATTATCTAGAGCGGTTTAGAGCGCATTTTAAAAGCCGGATGAATGCTCGACGTTCTGGTGTACTAGCATTAACTTCTGATGAAAAATTAGATGCGCTAGCAATAAATTTGTTAGGACAATTACTATTTTGTACTGGTACTGCTGGAATGCAGCGGTTCTGGATTAGTCTTTTTGACGGTGAAGTGGAATGAATATTCAACGTAAGTACAGTCTACCTAATTGTACTCTTCTTTTAGAAGGGTTAAGTGATGTCACTAGGGCTGCACAGTTCCAGGAAATGCGCCCAGAATTATCAATATTGGTAAA
This sequence comes from Nostoc sp. LEGE 12454, assembly GCF_056620565.1. Lineage (NCBI taxonomy): Bacteria > Bacillati > Cyanobacteriota > Cyanophyceae > Nostocales > Nostocaceae > Nostoc > Nostoc sp. LEGE 12454. The sequence continues at coordinate 26,570 of NZ_JBWQXL010000040.1, read as the reverse complement.
TGCAGAATGTTATTTGTCTGGTTACAATCAACCCCTAACCGGAGGGCGAGAATTTTTTGAAAGCTTGGTGAGGGCTGTTAGTGGTTACGCCCAAGAATTTCTGAGTACTGTACCCAATCCGCAAGCACACAACCAGGAATCGGAGCTAGTAGAGTTTCAAAAAATTGACGGCAACCGCCACAGGTTAATCATACATTCAGAGAATGCTCCAGAGGGGTTCGATCGCTCTAATAATTCTAAACGTCCGCCTATTGAAATAGATTTGAATACGGTGCAGTTGTTTGATTTGGTAGAAGCAGTGGATCAGTTTTTTGCTGATACTCAGACTTTACCGGAATTATCCCTAGAACTACAACCAGTTACTAGACGCTATGGTGGTGCTAGTCAGGCTGTAATTAGGCAAGCTGTTCCTGCGGCTGTGGGAGTATCAAGTTTAGCAGTAGCAGCGATCGCATTTAACTTGATTCCACCTCCCCAAATTCGTCCACCGCAGCCTAAGCCAGATGAGCAAACTAGCTCTACAACAAAGAGCCTTAATCCCCCAGCATCAGCAGCTGCAACACCCATCGAGGCTGCAACCCCTACAGCAACACCCACAGCTAATGAAAAGCCAGTAGTCAAAGATTTAGAAGCACTTTTAAATACAGTTCCAGAAATTACCGATCCATCCCAGTTGCGTGCATTGAATCGTCAAGTATATAACCAAGTTCATCCAGCTTGGACTAAACGCTCAGGATTACAACAGGATTTGATCTATCGTTTGGGTGTAGCTGCGGATGGAGCGATCGTTGGTTATAAAGCGGTGAATAAGGAGGCTAATCAAGAAGTCGGGCAAACTCCTCTGCCTAACCTACTTTATAATCCTGCTAACCGCGCTCCTATTTCTAATGAACCGATAGCCCAATTTAGACTAGTGTTTACTACAAATGGTGTGCTGCAAGTTAGCCCTTGGCGAGGATATGCTAAGACACCAGAGGTAGTCGGTGCAAAAATTACTGACTCTAATATCACTAAAGGTTTAAATAAAAAGCTTTATAATACAGTTCGTCAAACCTGGAGTGGCACCCCCACCTTTACGCGAGATTTAAAATATCGGGTAGCAGTCAACAAAGATGGTGTAATTGCTGACTATGAACCACTTAATCAAGTCGCCTTTGATTATTTTCGAGAAACACCTCTTCCTAAGATGTTTAACGACATCTATGGTTCTAATGTAGCTGCTCCCAATGACAAAGAACCTCTAGCCCACTTCCAAGTGATATTCAAGCCTAACGGCAAGCTTGAAGTCACTCCTTGGAAGGGATATCAATAAATTGAAATTGGTGGGGATTGGGGACTAGTCAAATTACCTGCTCCCCATTATTTACCTTGTAATTCTCCGCATATAATTTCCCCACAACTGAGCTGCTTGAGCACTGCTACCAGATGTCGGGGAATTATTGTCGTTTCCCAGCCAAACGCCAGTTACAAGTCGCTGACTGGGGATAAAACCAATAAACCACAAGTCGACGTTTTTATCAGTCGTGCCAGTTTTACCAGCTTCGCCTAGTCCAATAGCAGCACTACGACCAGTACCTCTTGCGATTACACCGCGCATCAAACTAGTCATTTCATCGGCGACATCATTTTTCAACACTCGTTTGTTGGCACCTGGATCTTGGTCGAAGGAGTAGATTACACGACAGGTTTTGATATCATTGCGATCGCTGCAATCACCACTGTCTAAAATTCGGCTGATGGCATGGGGAGGATTCAACACACCGCGATTGCCAATAGCGCCAAAAGCACCAGTCATTTCCAAAACATTAACTACACTTTGACCCAGTACTAAGCCAGGAACCGGATCGAGGTTTGATTTTATCCCCAAACGTTGTGCCATTGCCACGACTTTATCCAGCCCGACTTCTCTGGCAACTCGCAAGGCGATGGGATTCTCTGAAAGGGCCAGTCCGGTGGCAATATCTAAACTAGTGTCAGCACCAGCACGACAGGGTTTATAAGTAAAGCCTTGCCAAGTTAAAGGGGCGCAAGAATAACTTTTTGATTCTGGAATTCCTTGTTGAATAGCAGCAGTGTAAGCAAAGATTTTGAAGGTAGAACCTGGCTGTCTTTTGGCTTGAACAGCACGATTGAACTGACTTTTTTTGTAATCAGTCCCGCCTACCATTGCGAGGATACTGCCTGTACTAGAGTCAAGAGTTACCACAGCCCCTTGAGAAAAATTAAAATTTCTACCAGAGTTGTTCACCGAATTATTCAACGCTGCTTCTGCCTGTCTCTGTATCGCCGGATCGAGCTTGGTTTCAATGATATAGTTTCCTTCTCTTGCTGCTCCCTCTCCCAAAATTGATTCGAGTTCAGAGAAGACGTAACTGTAAAAATAAGGTGCGATCGTTTTAGCTTGCTGTTCGCAAACTTTAGGACTAATTTGGACAGTAGAGCGTCTAGCCCGGTTCGCATCCTCTGCTTTAATTTTGCCCATCTCCAGCAACCGCTTAATCACACGATTCCGATATTCAGCCGCTTCTAGCTTATTTGGCCCATCCCCACAAAAATCGAAAGCGTTGGGGGCTGGTAAAATTCCTACCAATGTTGCTGCTTCTGCCAAAGTTAATTCTTTAGCTGACTTCTCAAAGTAATATCGGGCTGCATCCTCAAAGCCAGAGGTATCCCCTCCCAAAAAAACCCGATTTAAGTACATCAGCAAAATATCATCTTTGCTGTAAAATGTTTCAAGCTTTAGGGCGACAACTGCCTCCCGCAATTTCCGGCCAAGGGTATCCTGTCTACCTACATACTCGCGGAACAAACTGCGGGCAACTTGCTGGGTAACAGTACTGGCTCCTTGTTGCACATCTCCGCTGCGGCTATTAATCAACACAGCTCGTAAAATCCCCAGAGGATCGACCCCAAAGTGCCAGTAATAACGACTATCCTCTGAAGCCACTACCGCAGCAGGTAAATAAGGGCCAAATTCCTCTAATCGCTTCATGTCTACATGAGAGATTGTCCGAGGTTCTCTCAGGGGAGTGGCTCCATCACGGGCGTAAACAACTACTGGGGCGCGTGTTGCTGTCGGTAGAGGTTTGACTGAAAATTTCAGCCATTCGACGCCAATCACTAACGTTAACAGGGCACTGACACCACCAACTCCATAAGCTGTCCAACTTGCAGCTTTGACATACCATGCTGGTGGATCGACATATTGCAACCGCACAGAAGCGGCGAGTTCTGGGGGCCCTAGAGTCAGAATATCGCCATGACGTAGTTCTAGAGAACTAACACGACGTTTGCCACGATAAATGCCATTGGTGGAGTTTTCGTCTTTGATCGTGAAAACTGGTGTGCGCTGAGTAGAATTCCGCGATAATGAGAGGTGAATTTGGCTGACAACAGGGTTACGGATAACGATATCGCTGGATTTCGAGCTACGACCAAGAATATAGCGATCGCCCAACAGTGGATATACCTCTGCTTTATCCGCCCCCGCATCCTGCACCCAAAGTTCCGGTACTTTGGCATTAGGCTTGAGCGCCAATTTTGAAAAATCGACCCTAGCTTGAATCGTATGTACTGCTTGAGTCAGTTGACCTAGTAACGTTTGTGGCTTGTGAGGGGGTTGGGGAGAACTCATCGGCTATTCACATCACAGTTTTTAATGAAGAATCGGGCGAATTACAATCAATTTTAGATGTTAGTCTTTCATCATTTTACTCATAAGCCAAAGCATAAATTAGCTCTACGGGGCTTTTTGATTTAATTTATACTTAAATTTATATTAAAACTATAATATATTTGTAATTTTAATCACTTCTATACATAAGGAAATATTGTTTATGTATTCTTATAAGCTTATCTAAGCTAGTATTAATCCTTCAATAACTACAAATATAATTTTTAGTTTTGTATTTTTAAACACTAGTTATCAAAAAATAACTGATTTAAAATTTTACCAATTTTACATATTCACATATTTTGAAACAAACCTAAATATCTTCATTTAGGAAGATTTTCTAAATCTTAATTATCTGCTTTAATAGGGCGAGTGATCCGTTGAGGTTAATTTCAGAATGATGGGAAAATCTCTGAGCTTGATTGGTGCAGCTTTATCTTTGGCACTTACCACTAATATTGCTGTAGCCGAATCCAGTAAATCCCCCATAGCCCAATCTAGTAGCGACTCCACTAGTGCACCAGCGGAAATTAAGCTATCGCCAGAAGGGATGAAAATTCTGTGCGAGAAATCTCCGCTTAATTCACGTTGTCCCGGCGGCACAGCACTCACCCCTAGCGCTCCTGGTAGCACTACAGTACCAGCAGAAACAGCACCAGCAGAAACAACAACGCCTGATACCACCACTCCTGATAGCACAACTGCACCAGGAACCGCTCCTTCTGACTCTGGTACTCCCGAAACCACTCCAGCACCAGGAAGCACAACCCCATCGGTACCTGGCGCACCTAACAACTTAACTCCACCAGGAAGCTCAACCACTCCTGAAGGCGCACCTAGCAACTTAACTCCACCAGGAAGCTCAACCACTCCTGAAGGCGCACCTAGCAACTTAACTCCACCATCAGGAAGCCCAACCACTCCTGAAGGCGCACCTAGCAACTTAACTCCACCAGGAAGCTCAACTACACCAGAACAACCTGGCACTCCTGGCAGCACTACTGAACCAGGAAGCTCAACTACACCAGAACAACCTGGCACTCCTGGCACTCCTGGTAGCAGTATCAAACCAGGCAGCTCTCCCAGTACTCCTGACTCTAGTTCGCCAAAAACTCCTACCACAGGTAACTAAATTTAAAGCTGGGGCATAATCTAAATAATGGTTTGCCATCAGCGATCGTCGGTGCATCTTTCTTTAACTCTTGCACCAGTTATGCAGACTGGTGTCAGGTGACAAATAAAAATTGATAAAACCTTATACGTAAAGTCTTCGCATATAAGACTAAGCAAGGGTTTAACTAAGTCAATAGCCTGGGATTAATCGTCCCAGGCTTAATAGTTTAATGGGATCTGCCAGTTGAGGTGGGTGTTTTTTGCAAGGAAGCGATTAACAGGCAAACAATACCGATACTAATAAATGAATCTGCCACATTAAATACAGCAAAGTTTATTAGGCGAAAATCAAGAAAATCAACGACATAGCCTAAAACAAAACGATCGATACCGTTGCCCATCGCTCCACCTAAAATCAAGCCATAGCCTAACTGATCCCACAAATTTAATGTTGGGCCAATTAACGCCAACGCTATCAATACTAAACTCACTCCTAAAGATAGCCAGCGCAACCACTCTACTTTCCCACTCAACAGACTAAAAGCCGCACCAGTGTTAGTGACATAGGTGAAGTGAAATATGCCAGGTAAAAGTGGTAGTGTCTGCCCCAAGCTAAAGCTTTGTACTACCCAGTACTTTGTTATTTGGTCTAAGAAAAAAGCAACGAAGGCAGCAATCCAGAAAAGACGATTTTTTAAATGCATGGCGAATTAGTCATTGGTCGTTGGTCGTTGGTCATTAGTCATTGGTCATTGGTCATGAGCTTTTGACAAATGACAAAGGACGAAAGGCAATGAACTAATAAAACATTAAGTGACGCAATATATATGCTATTACAGTAACTGCACAGACCACAGTTAGTTGACCTGGTAGTGCAAACCAAGAATATCTAAGGATTGCTTGCATCAAGGGTAGATTTTCTGTGCCTTTCCACTGAAAAAAATAGCTAATAATCAAATAAGTAATACCGCAGATGTGGAGAGTTAACAAGCCACAGACACAACTAAAGGCAAGAGTTTCTAGTCGAGGTCTGGCTTTAAAAGCAACTAAGCCACAAATCCAAGCTCCAGGAATAAAACCTAATAGATAGCCAAACTGAGACAGCTTGACATAACCAATACCGCCGCCATCGGCAAATACTGGTAATAAGGTTAACCCCATGACTAAATAGGCAATTTGTGAGAGCGCACCCGCATTTTTGCCTCCTAAACAACCCACCAACAATACTGCGCCAATTTGAAAAGTGACACCTAAAGAAAAAGTCTGAATTCCGTGCTGACTCCAAGTCCAAGGTAAGGTGATGCCATAAACTTCTAAGAAGGTACCACCCATTGTCAGGAGTAAGCCAATCATAGACCATAGTAATTGATTGGAAGCAGCAAACATTTATCAGGCAACCAAGGAAAAGCAAAAGGGAAAACCAACAGCAACTAGCATATTCATTAATATTGAAATGAAATTTGTGCTTACATCTTAAGAACTAGCATATTTTCTTTTGCCTTTTTGGTATGTAATTTTTCAGTTCTACGAATTGTAGCTGAGGTGTCTATTATCTGATTTTCTCGGCTGAGGCGTGTTGTGAATTATGGTATTTAACCTAAAATATGGTAAATTAACATTATTTATATTAGTATTTATACTAGTTTTGCAGAACAGCGCCTAAATTTGGCTACAAAGTGTTTAATGCTTAATCTTAATTAATATTTATATACTTTTTTTTATGAATTAGCCCACTAAACTACACTATCAATAAGTTTTTGTAAATAGGTATAACAAAGTTACTGTAGTAATATTTCTATCTTAGAATTAAAGTAAAAGTATAAATTTTATCAATAAAAACTAGAAACAAGGGTTTGCTCTTCATCAAAAAAACAAGCATATTTTTGCTTTGTTAACCTTTCGTTAATCTCTATTGTTGTGCTTTGGGAGTATCTTAGAAACGCTCACCTGAAAAGTTACTAAAAAATTGATAGCGATGCTCTCACATCTTAGTGCAATAAAAACTCATCGCCTCACAGGTTCAATTTCAGTGTTAGCACTGACAATCAGCCTAGCAGCTTGTGGCGGACAGCAAACACCAGATAGTACAGCCACCAAGGATGCGCCTTCTGGTACTGTTACAGATGCTACTGCCTCTAGCCCAGCTAAATTAGACCTTGGCGGAACCGTAAAGTTAAGCGGAGCTGGTGCGTCTTTTCCGGCACCACTTTACGATACCTGGTTTACAGATTTAAACAAAAAATATCCCAATCTGCAAGTTGACTATGCATCAGTTGGTAGCGGTTCTGGAGTTGAACAATTTATCAAAGGCACTGTAGACTTTGGTGCCAGCGATGTCGCAATGAAGGATGAAGAAATCCAGAAAGTACCAGCAGATAGAGGTGTTATTTTACTACCTGTGACTGCTGGTAGCATCGTGTTGGCTTACAACTTGCCTGATGTTCAAGAACTTAAACTGCCACGAGCCGTTTACGCCGATATTTTACTAGGCAAAATTACGTCTTGGGATGATGCCCAAATTGCCAAGGCTAACCCAGGTGCAAAGCTTCCTAAAGAGGCAATAACGGTTGTTTATCGTTCTGATGGTAGCGGAACTACGGGTGTGTTCACAAAACACCTCAGCGCTATCAGCCCTGAGTGGAAGAGTAAAGTTGGTGAAGGCAAAACTGTCAACTGGCCTAAGGGAGTAGGTGCTAAAGGTAACGAGGGTGTTACTGCCCAAATCCAACAAACTCAAGGTTCGATTGGTTATGTCGAGTATGGCTATGCCAAACAAAATAGTCTCAAGTTTGCTGCTTTGGAAAACAAAGGCGGTAAGTTTGTTGTAGCTAGTGAAGAGTCAGCTTCTAAAACTCTCGAATCAGTAGCTCTACCCGCAAATCTCCGCTCCTTCATTTCCGATCCCGAAGGGGCTGATTCCTATCCCATCGTCACTTACACCTGGATTTTGGCTTACAAGAAATACCCCAATGCGGCAAAAGCCAAGGCGATTGAAGCTGCAATCGAATACGCTTTAACTGATGGACAGAAGCAGGCTAGTGCATTAGGATATGTTCCTCTACCCTCAAATGTGATTACAAAGGTAGCTGTTGCTGCTGACCAAATCAGTCCAGAGTACAAAATTTCTGTTGCCAGTGGTAATAGCGCTAGCAAGTAAGTAAGCAATAAAACATGCCTATCCAGTAGTAACTTTGGATACGGAGTTACTATTGTATAAGTCAGTTTAAATAGATGATGAGGCGACAATTTTACTAATCTGGTTGCCTCCATATTTTTCTCTGATTTAATTCTGAAAGTCGGTATTCATGACTACAAATTCTCAAAATCTGTCATCAGCGATGAAAAATCGCTCTGACGCCGAAAAATCCCTAGATTTGGGTTTTATCTGGCTAACTAAAATTTTTGCTTTTGGAGTTGCTGGGACTTTATTATGGATCGGGTCGCAGGTTGCAATTGCCTCTTGGCCTGCTATCCAAAAGTTTGGTGTCGGCTTTTTAGTCAACACCACTTGGAACCCGGTTAATGATAGCTATGGGGTTCTACCCCAAATTTATGGAACTCTCGTGAGTTCTTTTATTGGTCTGCTGATAGCAGTTCCCATTGGTGTTGGTACTGCTATTGTATTGAGCGAGGATTTTTTACCTGCAAAAGTGAAACTGGTACTGGTTTTTGCGGTAGAACTGCTCGCAGCTATTCCCAGCGTTGTCTATGGCGTGTGGGGTATTTTCGTTTTGGTACCAATATTAACCAGCTTGGGAAAATGGCTTAATGGTTACTTTAGCTGGCTACCATTTTTTAGCACTTCTCCTACAGGGCCAGGAATGTTGCCAGCGGGAGTCATATTAGCGATTATGACTTTGCCCATCATCACAGCTTTATCCCGCGATGCCTTGATTTCTGTACCCCCCAGCTTGCGCCAAGCCTCTATAGGATTAGGAGCAACCCGCTGGGAAACGATTTTGCAAGTTCTTATCCCAGCAGCCTTTTCGGGCATAGTTAGTGCTGTGATGTTGGGACTTGGCCGCGCAATGGGAGAAACAATGGCTGTAACGATGTTAATTGGAAACTCCAACAACATCAGTCTCTCTTTATTAGCACCAGCCAATACAATTTCTTCTCTACTGGCAAATCAATTCTCAGAAGCAAGTGGTTTGCAAGTTGCGGCTTTAATGTACGCAGCTTTAATTCTATTTTTCTTGACACTAGTAGTCAATATTCTGGCAGAGTTGATCGTTCTGAGAGTTAAGCGAATATAGCTTAGTTTTGGGTTAAATTATGACTTCTAATTTTCCAGAGCGCAGTTTAACTCGCTCCGCCATGTCTCAAAGAACACTGTTTAATACAGTGATGACCGTAATTGCTTTTACCTGCGGAATATTGGCACTTTTACCTTTGCTAGCAGTGCTTTCTTACGTGATTATTAAAGGCTTTAGCAGTCTGAATCTGGCCGTGTTTGTTGAATTGCCACCCAAAGCTCTCCAAAAAGGAGGAGGCTTTGGTAATGCCATTTTAGGCACGCTGCTGATGGTAGGAATTGCTGCCTTGATTAGTATCCCCTTTGGAGTTTTAGGGGCGATTTACATCACAGAATTTAGTTCGGCGAGAGTAGCTAGATGGGTGCGTTTTGCAGCTAACGTCCTTAGCGGAGTCCCCTCCATTATTGCTGGGGTATTTGCCTATGGGATTGTAGTTTTGACAATGGTAAAGTTGAACTTAGGATCGTATTCAGCTCTAGCTGGAGGGTTTGCACTAGCAATTTTGATGTTGCCAATTATTCTGCGAACTACTGATGAAGCGTTACAGTTAGTATCGCAAGATTTGCGACAAGCATCTGTAGGGTTGGGAGCGACAAACTTTCAAACGGTGAGTCAAGTAGTCTTACCAGCAGCTTTACCAGCTATTGTAACTGGGGCAACGCTAGCGATCGCCAGAGCATCTGGAGAAACCGCACCTTTGCTATTTACTGCTCTATTTTCTAACTTTTGGCCAGATGGTTTATTCCAACCAACAGCTTCTCTGGCTGTTTTGGTTTACAAATACGCCATTTCTCCGTTTAAAAATTGGCAATCTCTAGCTTGGGCAGCATCTTTAATTTTGGTATTGATGGTTCTAATCACAAGTATCATCGCTCGCTGGGTAACTCGCAAAAAAGTTTAGTAAAACCATCCACAGTGCATATCCCATCGCTTAAACTAACACTAGATTTAATTTATGGCTACCAACACTAAGACAGTGAATGACACTGAAACCGTTTTACGGGCTGAAAATCTCAACATTTACTACGGCAAGTTTTTAGCCTTACAGAATATTTGGCTAGATATACCGAAAAATCAGGTGACTGCTTTTATCGGCCCTTCCGGTTGTGGTAAAAGTACATTGTTGCGATGCTATAACCGTCTCAATGACCTGATTGAGTCATTTCGGGCAGAAGGTAAAATACTTTTTTACGATAAAAATTTGTATGCATCCGATATCGACCCTGTAGAGGTACGTCGGAGAATTGGGATGGTGTTTCAAAGACCAAACCCATTTCCCAAGTCAATTCATGACAATATTACTTTTGGAGCTAAAATCAACGGCTACAAAGGTGATTTAGATGAATTAGTAGAAAGCAGTCTCAAAAAAGCAGCTTTGTGGGATGAAGTCAAGGATAAACTAAAGCAAAGTGGCTCGTCTTTATCTGGTGGACAACAACAGCGATTATGTATTGCTCGTGCGATCGCAGTCCAACCTGAAATTATACTGATGGATGAGCCTTGCTCCGCTCTTGACCCCATTTCCACCTTGCGTGTTGAAGAACTGATTCACGAACTTAAAGAGCAATATACTATTGTCATTGTTACCCATAACATGCAGCAAGCAGCCCGTGTTTCTGATAAGACAGCCTTTTTTAATGTTCGGACTTCAGAGAAAGGAACCCGTAGCGGCTACATGGTAGAGTACGACGCAACAGAATTAATTTTCAACAATCCTCAACAGGAAGAAACCAGAGATTACGTCAGCGGCAAATTTGGATAAATATTTGTTTTATATTGTTGATATTAAAGCAATGAGGGATACTCGGAAATTAAAGTTGTGCGATATTCCTCTATGTTTTTTATTTGAAGGACTTTTTTCTCCCCAATAAACTTCATCTCCATGTTGTCCGATGTCTATTACTTAGTGCGTTCAAAAACTGACGGGAATTATCTTATAGCTCGTCCTGATGCTGAAACATCGGGTTATTTATTGCTGTTTCAAGAAAACTTTGACGCCCTTAGCTATCTCAACACCCACGCAGCAGAAGTGGCAAATCGCTTTGCGGTGGAATCTATTGCGCGTACACAGTTAGGAAATTTGCTCAAACGCTGGGGTTTTAGCGGTGTGGGTATTGTGACTGACCCGTTATTGCCCAAAGTTGAATTTTTACAGCACAATTAACTAATTCGTAATTCGTAATTTTATATTAATTAAATAGTTGTGCGATCGCACAAGTAAAATCAGGCAATATGGGTGAACTCAATTCATCACCATTGAATAACGTAGCAACTAACTTTAAACTCGCTTGTTCGCGTCGATATATTTCCACTTGTTGCTTACGCCAATCTACAATCCAATATTCTCTGACACCTCGTGATGAGTAGAGCTTAAGTTTTAGTTCTCTGTCCCGCTTTTCATTTTCACTACCAGCAGATAGTACCTCTACAACCAATTCTGGCGCACCAGTCAAATGCCCAGCCTCGTCTAAAAGTAGGGGTAATCTCTCGTTGCTAGCCCAGACAACATCGGGAATAACATTATCATTATCGCCAAAAATTATTCCTGGAGCAGTCACAACTTCTCCCAGACCAGTCTTTTGTGACCAGTTATCCAAGGAAGTGCTAATTCTGACACAAGTTTTTTGATGCTTCCAGTGGGGCGCTTTAGTCACAAACAATTCTCCGTCAATAATTTCATAGCGATTCCCGTTATCTGGAAACAACTCTAAATCGGCGGTAGTCCAGCGCACTCTCTCAGATATTGGCTGGTTCATAAATCATCTAAGTTAGGGGATTTACCTATTTTAGCCTGGGTGGAAATGGGACATTAATTAAGAGCCAAGCCGGGAGTTAATCTAAATTCCAAAAATATTGGGTGGAGCGCTCGCTCCACCCAACCTAAAATAATCTAATCATTAACTACTAATTCGCTACCTCAGCCACCTCAATTACTCGCCCTTCGTAGTCCTTGACCAAAAAATTCAGAGGTTTGTGGTTACGAATCTTCAATTTCAAACCGCGCATTTCGACTCGCATTAAAATCATTTCCAGGCAGTCGTGGTCAAAACAAACGTGGCGTTGCTGGTTTTTGCTACCTAAACTCGCACCCGTAATCACGTGTAACTGGGTGTTTTTCTTCAATTGATACCACAGCCCATCATTGGCATTATTCATCATTTTGCTAGACAAGCTCGGTCCAGTAGACATATATAACGGATCGATGCCAGTTGCGCCTATAGTTTGTTCGTAGTTGTAGTAGTAGTGCAATGGCACCTCCGCTGCTGGCAAATCTAGCAGCCCTTCATACAACTGTCGGGCAATCTCCAAATCTGACACCATTACAGTGTGTACTTTTGGGGCACTGGTGAGAAACATCCACATGGCACCAGCGTAAGCTGCTAGCAGCATCACCATAATGCCTTGGGTGGAGAACAGGCTATCTAAGGGCAGGGAAGGCAAAAAGGAGCCTAAAGTAAGGGGACTGAGCAGGAACGATACCACACTAACTTCTATAACCATGAACAAATAAGGATTCTTTAAGAGAGTTGATTTTATGATTGTCGATTAAGACTAAAATTAAGTCCTTGTTTTTAGTTTATCAATACTCAACTAGTCTGAGTCTTATCTACAAACTGAGCAACACCAAGATATTATGCGATTAACTAGGGGAGTGCAATTCCCAAAACTATTTTAACAATTATCAACTCCAAGACTTGTGCAAATTCCTCATTTTCCCGAAGCCAATCACCCACTGGTGAAATCGCTCTTCCATCACAGTGACCATGAACTACTGACTTTGTTTCAGCGCTATCCAGATGCCGGAAAGTACTTTACGGTGATTTTTTGCCGCTACAGTCCCATAGTCTACACCTTAATTCGGCATTCGGCGCGATCGCCTGTGCAGGCAGATTATCTGTTTGCCCTTACTTGGCGACATATTTATTACGAACTCGGTGGACTCAAGTTAACTGACTCTGAATCAGGTGAGGAAGCTTTGACCATGCAGAATTGGTTAATTAATATGACAGCTTTCTGTATAAATGAGATTAAACTACCACCCACAGAAGCAATTCATTATTCTCTGCAAGCGACTTCACCGCCGCTATGGTGCTATGTACAACAGGCGTTAGACCAACTACCGCCAGTTTTACGATTAATTGTGTTAATGGCTCAAACTTTCCACTGGAGTGAAACTAGAATCGCTGCTTATCTACAAGCTGAAGGAGAAGCGATCGCTCCTAACGAAGTAGCCAATTTTCTCCAAGAAGGCTATCGTATGCTAGAGGACAAATTGCCCACAGATATCCGCGCTATATACTTTGGGGAAGATTTCGCTCAATCAGAACTTAAGTAGAAATGTGTATATTACTTGTCTTCAATTTTAAAACTTAAAACTTTTTCTTAGACCTTCTACTTAAACCCGCAACTTTACGGGTAATTTTTATGAAACAACGGCTTGTATTTCCCTGCCAAAAGGTAGGCTTAATTTGTGTAGGTGCGATTTCTTCTCCCCAGGTACTTTTACACAGCTTTTTACTGTTTGCTTTTTTGCTGAGTCCTGTAGCGGGTGCGGTTGATATTTCCGAACAACTCCATCGCCCTTTAAATAATTCCGTTGGGCGACAATCAAGAGATGAAGCAGACGGTTTGCTGCGTATTGGTCAACAAGAATACGCTTCAGGATATGCCGACAAAACAATTGCGTCTTGTTTGCGGGCATTAGAACTATATCATTCCATTGGGGACCTGAAAGCACAAGGTTTGACGTACAATTTGCTTGCTAAGGCTTATGTGCAGGTTGGTAGTTCAAAAGAGGCGGAAGATGCTTTAAGAAGAGGATTAGCGATCGCTCGTGATACTAAAGACTTTCAATCTCAGATTTTTGTGCTGAATAATATTGGTACATTTCTGCTGCAAAAAGGCGAATTTGCTGCTGCTGGTGAAACAATTGAAGATGCACTCGCAATTGCTCACGGGGTCAAAAATATTGAAGGTGAAGGACTTTCTTTGAGTAATTTAGGCTTGGTAAATGCCAGGTTGGGAGATTATAACAAGGCGATTAAACTGTATGAAAATGCTTTAACTTTCCGCCGTCAGACCGGCGATGCCATCGGTGAAGCAAATACCTTGAATAATTTAGGAGATGCTTATTTAGCATCTGGAAATTATCAAGATACCATTGCTACTTATGGTGAAGCAATGCGGACAGCTAAAACCAACCGCGATCGCACCAATGAATTACGAGCAATTGACGGTTTAGTTACGGCTCACACTGCTGTAGGACGTTACGAACGCGCCTTTGACTTACTAGAGCAACGTTTAGCACTCGCTAAAGAATTACAAAATTTACGCGAAGAATTAAAATCTTTTGAATCTTATGCCCAGTTATATAAGCAACAAGGTAACTACCTAACTGCCCGCAATTTTTACGAAAGGGCAATTATACTGGCGCGGACATTGCAAGATAGCAGGCAAGAAGTACAATTGCGGGATCAATTAACTAAAATGCTTCAGCAAAAGTAGCAGTACGACACCACAAATCTTTTGCATTATTGAAAGTAGGGGCAATTCATGAATTGCCCCTACTGTTTTGTATAAGTTAACCCACGCTTTAGCCCTACTAATTCAAGAACACTGAACCGTTTCGTTCAATTCTCATAGCACTTCTCCCCTGTGCTGCATTGGTAGCTTCTTTAAATGTAACTTCCAAGCTTCCTGGCTCTGAAGAACCTTGTGGAGTCACTATTAACTGTCCGCCATCTTGTCGTTCAAATGTTACTGTTACTGGTGCTTTTAAAGCTTGCAGCGTTACATCTGACTTACCTTCTAGCGATCGCGGTGCTGTATCGCCAATCACTTGGAAAGTTATCTTAGCCGCAGTATTATTCTTCAAGCTGATATTCACCATCCCATTAGTGAGTGCGATCGTCGTACTGGGGGTTTGCCGTGGTTCTACCAGTGGTTGTTGGTCATTGGAAACCGCAGGTGGTGAAGGCTGTTGAGTTCGATCGCCAGGAATTGGGCGTGGTGGTCTAGCACCTGGTTGTGGTGGTACGGGAGATACTTGCCCCTCAGTTGGAGGAACTGGGCGTGGTGGTGTAACACCTGATTCCGGCGATCCGGGAGCTTGAGAGCGGTTGTAGGGTGGTTCGCTAAAAATGCTGGGACTTGGGTTAACCTTAACAGTAGATTCTTGTGCTAATGCTTGAGGAATTGCTGGCAGACTAATTAGCAACCCCCCACAAAGAGCGCCAAATAACTTGCTAGACTTGCGGAAATTTTGAGACTTCATATTTGTTCTTAACTCCTAAAAAAAGTTCAACTTTTTTTGTTACAAAGAATTTCTCCAACCGGAAATTAAATTAGGTTTTATCGGTCGTTGAGTATATCTAAATATTTAACAAATTACTCGATTTATCGTATCTAGCTAAGGATACGAAAATTATCTGAAAAAAATGAAAATATTTCATTCTCAAGATTTAAAGTCTTAATCATTGTCATTAAGCACATTTGTGTAATCGTCAAATTCAATATACTGCTAAAAAATAAATTTTCGCGCTAATAATTAAAGTTAAATTGAACCGAATAAAATTTTACATCTATCACAAGAAAGAAAAATTTATTAATAAATTAATACTCAAGAGTTATTGGTAAAGTGATAGTAAAGGTCGTGCCAATACCTTGGGTACTTTCAACTTGAATATGACCGTGATGATGCTCGACAATAGCTTGAGCGATCGCTAATCCCAATCCTGAACCTGTAGCGCTGGCTGTAGCTGTATTCCCCGTCCTATGAGTACGTGCCGGATCTACTCGATAAAAGCGGTCAAACAAACGTGGTAGCGCTTCGCCTGGAATTCCAACTCCGGTATCACTCACCTTAACTTGCAACTGGGCACTGGTGTTACGTAGTCCAGAAACACGATTTATTCCTTCTATCCGCGCCAATTCCACTTTCACTCGTCCACCTGCTGGAGTGTAATGCAAAGCGTTAGCAATTAAATTTGTGAACAGCCGCACCAATTGATCCCAATTACCTACAAGAGTAAACCAATTCTCAAGTAATTCAGGGCTAGTTTCAGAGATAGGAGGGTCAACTAAGTCTAGAGAAAGGGCGATTTCTTTCTCAGGGATTAACAATTGTTGTTCTTCAACCACTTCTATTAACAAAGCGTCCAACGGACAAGGTGAAAAAGTATCTTTGCTAATACCACTATCCTGTCTTGCTAGGAAGAGTAAGTCATTGACTAACTTACCCAAACGCTGCGTTAACCGTTCCACCACTTTTAACTGTTGTCGATATTGCAAAGAAGTAGTCGTTTCTGTCTCTGCTAAATCCAAGTCAGCAAGCGCAACTTGCACATTAGTTTGAATCAAAGTGATCGGACTTCTAAGTTCGTGGGAAGCATCAGCAGTGAATTGTTTAAGACGTTGATAAGATTCACCCACCGGTTCCATCGCTTTACCCGAAAGAAACCAACCACTTGCGCCTACAGAAAGCACCATTAACCCAATACCTAATGCCAAATCAAAAATTAACTGGCGACTAGGTTTAGTAACTTCAAACCAGGGATGACTAACGCGCAGATATCCTAATACTTGTCGTCTCACTTCTACTCGTTCGGTGACTTGTCGTAATAAGAGTGGGGAGTTAGGAATTTTAAATTTTGAATTTTCATTTTCTCCCTTGACTACGCGTACAGTTTCACCAGTGCGATTGACACGAATGGGAATATTTAGGGGTTCAGATAGTGTTGACCAAAGTAATTTGCCAGTTGGACTAAACCATTCTAGGTCAATGTGGTCATCTTCTACAGCGTCGGTATTATTACCAAAACTGGCTTCTACGTTAATGCGAAATTTATCTGCATCAGTATTAATTGGCTCAAATATTAGTGTAGATGCACAACCACTGGTTGTGAGACAACGCTCCACTATTTCCACTACATGGTTAAGGGTGTCATCAATCCGCTCAATCAGTGTAGTACGAAAGTATAAATAAACGCCACTGGCAAACAGTAGCAGTAATACAGCAGTGACGGCAGTGTACCAAATTGCAAGACGGCGGCGAGTAGCTTGAAACATCTTTTCACTTACTTTTTTTGACTGAATATCATTAGATTACGTGTTAAGAGTAATTTTAAATTACTTTGAATTATCAACATTATTTCAAAATAATACTGGTTAAATTTTTGGCGATCGCATCAAATTTTCAAGTAGAAACAATATTGCTTTGTCTGCAACAATAATTATAGATATAACTCAATACCGTTCATTTATTAAGAAAATTGTAGGTTGGGTTTCACTTCGTTCTACCCAACCAAGTCAGAGAAGTGTTGGGTTTCGTTCCTCAACCCAACCTACGTAGAAGTTGAGTTTTATTTAGGTTTAAATGAACTGTATTGAGATATAGCAATCCTAAATCATTTGTGAAATTCTCTGTTTCTTTTCTTGGCGATCTTGGCGACTTGGCGGTTCGATAGTTTTCACAACTCAAATAAGATTGCTATATAACTTTGATTCTATTTGCTGAGGGGTTCAAGAAAAAAATTTAATCTTTGTATACAGTGAGTTACTACGCATCTTATGCAACAAAAGATAAGGGCTTTTAAAACCTAGTTTTTAGGCAGAAGTTAGAAATGCTGCTCATTGGGCTGACAACAAACCAATGAGCAGCATACCAGTCTGAGGCATTGAAAGAAGCAATGTTTCAAAGCTATGTCTAGACTGGTTTTTTGAAGTTAAGTTGATACCTGTAGTTAGATATCCACCCCACAAGCAACTAGTTGAGTATTTTTATCTGCAAGTCACTTGAATACGAGACGCTGTACAAACGAATAGTGCAGCGTTAGCGAGGAACGAGCATCTGGAGAAGCTTGATTACGAATTAGATGATATTAAACCTCTACCAAAACGGCCTCGCGCAGATTGCTAATCACATCACTCAGATTACCTGTATTCAGGCGGTAACTCAGAGGATGAGCAATTAATCGCGCCGTGCTTTCATAGAGACTAGCAATTTCAATCAAACCATTTTCGCGTAAAGTCCGCCCTGTAGAAACCAAATCTACGATCGCTTCTGACATTCCAGTAATTGGGCCTAGCTCTACTGAACCATACAATGGCACTATTTCCACAGGTAAATCCAGACTATGGAAATATTCACGAGCGCAATTCACATATTTTGAAGCAACTCTACCATGCGGTGGTAAATCTAAAGGCGATCGGTAAGCACTTGATGCTTTTACCGCCACTGACATCCGACAATGACCAAACTGCAAATCTACCAAGTGGGCAACTTGCGGCTGCTTCTCCCGCAGCACATCGTAACCAACAACTCCTAGTTGTGCTTGACCATATTCCACATAAACGGGCACATCTTGCGCGCGCACCAGTAAAGCTTTTGCAACTCCCTTAGTGTCAGGAATTTGAAGTTGGCGAGTTCCTGAATCTAAAAAAGCACTAAAATCTAATCCGACAGCTTGTAGCAAGCGGATGCTATTTTTAAGTAGTTCCCCTTTTGGCAATGCAACAGTCAGCATTTTTTTTATTGGTATCCTTAGCGTCTTGGCAATTGAATAATATTGAGAATATCTCTATATGCTTACCACAAGCAGCATGAGAATTTTATTAGTTGATGATGAAGTTGAACTAACTCAACCTTTGAGCCGCTTGTTAACTCGTGAGGGTTATGCCGTAGATGCCGTTTATGATGGGACATCTGGCAGCGAACTTGCACGGGTAGGCAGTTATGACCTACTTATTTTAGATTGGATGCTGCCAGGAAAAACGGGGTTAGAGATTTGTCAGGAATTACGCCGCCAAAGCAAAACCACTCCCGTATTGTTTCTTACAGCTAAAGATACTCTTGATGACCGCGTACAAGGTTTAGATGCTGGTGCGGACGACTATTTGGTTAAACCTTTTGAACTGCGGGAGTTATTAGCAAGAGTCCGCGCTTTATTGCGTCGTTCCGGTACTCAAACCTATGAAACCACCACCGGACGTTTAACTGTCGCTGATTTAGAACTCGATTGTGAAAATCAAGTAGCCTATCGCCAAGGACGAATAATTGAGCTATCGCAAAAAGAAAGCCAGTTGTTGCAATATTTTATGGAACACACTGGACAACTTCTGACTCATGCCCAGATTATGCAAAATTTGTGGCAAGAGTCAGAACAACCTAGTAGTAATGTAATTGCGGCATTAATTCGTTTGCTGCGGCGTAAGATTGAGGTGGGTAGAGAAACTACGTTGATTCACACAGTCTACGGCAAAGGCTATCGTTTCGGTGCTTCCTCAGTGGAGTCAGTTTAGCGGCTGTTTCGACTCACAAAGATTTGGTTAATTGTTTAGAAGAATCATTGATATTTCTCAGTCTTTGCGACTTTAATTTCTGTCGAAGTTTGTTGTCGAGGGATAAATCCACAGGCGTTATAATTTCTGAAATCCCCTTTCAGAGACGAAGCTGATTATTCGCACCCATATCTCAATACGCTTGGGTTAAGGCTAAAATCCTTTGCCAAAGTCAATTTTTTTAACGAACCGCCATCTCTACGAGAGGCTTCCGCCAACGCGCAGCGTCTCGTAGAGAAGGACGCAAAGGACGCAAAGAGAAGGAAGAAACACTTAACTGAACTGTATTGTGACCCATATCTTCTTTACTAAACCCAAGAAAAATCTCGGAATCTTCCATAAGGGTTGACGGAAAATAACGACATCAGCATTTGTCACAATATAGATAAGCATTGGTAACAAAACAGGTTGTATTAGTAACGAACGCATAAGTGTCGTTATTAACGGATAAGCATTGGTAACAAAATAGGTTGTGTTGGTAACGAACGCATAAGTGTCGTTACTAACGGATAAGCATTGGTAACAAAACAGGTTGCTTTGCTAACAAATGGACAAGCTGTGCTAGGAACAATAATTTTATTCCTAACCACACTTCCATACAGCATTACCAATGTTTGCAACGATTTTCTCTCTTTGGCTTAGTCAACAGTATAGTGGCGATCGCACTCTCAACATTCGTCATCACTACAAACTTACAGCAGTTTTCATTTAATTGAACCAGATTGTAAACCTGTTAAAATCAAAAAATTTCAGCTTATACTATTAAAATTTACCCAAAAAATGATTAATTTGAAGTTGCAGCTTTTCTCGTAGTTGTTGCGCCTGCTGATAAGCTGCTGCACGCCCTTTCTTTGAATGGTTATCCAATTCTACTGGTTGCAAAGGTTGAATAAAGTAACGCAAACGAGTTCTCATTGCCCAAACTCCCATTGAGGGAAACAGAAGTAAGGCAAACATCAAAGGCGACAAAGGTAAGAATGGTAGTTTGACTAGTCGTTGTAACTTGGTGAAATTAACGGCCCAAGGATGCAGAGATTCACTGCCGATGCAAACTACTGGCAGAATCGGAATATGATAGCGATCGCTCAACTGAATAAAGCTCACATCAAACTTTTCTAGTTGATAGCGTCTTCTCCAACCTTTCAAAGGCCCGCGAATACCTTCGGGTGCATATAAGAGAATTTTACCTTGAGCGATCGCGCCCTCAAAATCATCTAATTCGGCTCGCACACCACCTAAAACCTGCGACCATTGAGGTGGTAGCCACCAAATCATCCAAGGATGCTCAAATAATACTGGATTTGCTATGGGTTGTACTACCCATCCTTTGGCTTCACTTAATAAATAACCCAAGGTTAAAAAGTCCCAAGGAAAACACATCCCGGCATGATTCATTGCCACAATCAATGGCCCTGTTGGCGGCAAGTTTTCAACTTGTTGCAACTCTCCCCGAAAATAGTATTTAACGATAGGGGCTAGAATTTCTTTGCCAAAAGCTTGTTGATATTTAGGATCGAATTCACCAACTTCTTTTCGAGGTGAACGAAAACCCAGACGCAACCAGCGACTCAGCAACGCTAAATAAAATCCACCAGGAATTAAAAATAATCCATATTCTAGCCAATTCCAACCATCTGGATCTATGTGATAGTGCTGCCAATGGCGGTTGAATAAAATTAACCACCCTGGAGGATACCAAAGACAAAGCCAATCAAACCAGTTAAATATATAGCCTTCACCTGGAGCATTTTCTTGTTGACTGTTTAATAAGTTTTCGGAGTGTTGATTAATCAAAACAGTTAAAGATTAGGATTAGGCAAAATAATTTTATTAAAAGCGCATTATAGCTTCTTAGTTTTGTAACTGCCATCTTACCAAAGAAGTACACGTCTAGGGGCACAATATGTTGTGCCCATACGATTATCTGGAACTCCCTATTTTGCAATCTGCTGTAGTTGCTAAACTAGCGATATAAAAGCTTTCATCAAATACCAAATGAGTTTGTATATAGATACTTTATATATAATAAATATGAAAAACTAATCTCAATCCAATTCATGAAGATATGACACGCCACCAATTTTTTAGCTATGTGCGATCGCTGATAATAATTTAATTAAATTGCCTTAAATAATACTATTGTGAATCTTATCTCAGGCAAAACTTAATGTTTATTTTATATATGCCTTTTAAAGTAAACACTAAGTCGTGAAGACTGATAACTGAATCTTGATGTTTCGCCAAAAGATGAAATTGATAACGACTAATGATAATTTGAATTCTTCCTCAAGCTGGAGACGAATGGCGAGACATCTGTCTTACTCTTCCTACTATGGAACTAGAAAAGCCACTCAAAATTTCAGATTTAATCCGTCAACTTCGGCAGCAACTCGATCTCTCTCAAGAAAAGTTTGCAGCTAAGTTAGGAGTTTCCCTACGAACAATCAATCGCTGGGAGAACGGAGCTACAGTGCCTTCACAGATGGCACTAAAGCTGATTGAAGAAATGTTAGAGAAGATGGGTAAAGCAGACAAAAGACTAGCGAACGAGTATCTCCCAAAATCGGAGCAACGGGAGGACTCTTAAGATGATGGTGAAAGTACCTGAAAAAATTTTGATGATGCGTTCTCGGTTCATAGCTTTTAGTGTGATGATTCTGGCAGTCATGACGGCACTGCTGTTGACAAAAATGTTACTGCCAGTTTTCGATCCGAGCGTATTTACATTATTTTATGCTGCTGTGGCAGTTAGCGCTTGGTATGGTGGTATGAGACTGGGAGTGCTAGCGATCGCTTTATCTGTGACAACTGCGCTCTATTTTTTGATCGATCCAGTCTACTCTTTCGATTTCCTCAGCCTGAAAGTCCTGGTACGATTAACCACATTCTCACTAGTATCCTTCTTAATTACTGCGCTTTCTTCAGAGTTGCGAACTGCTAGACGCAAAGCAGAGACAAGCCTCAAATTGTTGCAAAATAGCGAAATGCGGTTTAGCCGACTGGCAGAATCCAACATCATTGGAGTAATCGTAACTGATATGAACAGCGGCTTCATTATCGAAGCCAATGATGCTTTTCTGAAGATGATCGGCTATACGCGAGAAGATTTTTCTGCTAACCAAATCAACTGGCGCGAGATTACCCCACCGGAGTATCTTCTTTTGAGCGAACGTTCAGTGGAAGAAGTGAAAACTACTGGAATATGTAAGCCTTTTGAGAAAGAATACATTCGTAAAGATGGCGATCGCATTCCCGTTCTGCTCGGTTCTGTGACGCTGGGAAATACTCAAGAAACGGTTATTGCCTTTGTTGTCGATTTGAGCGAACAGCAAGCTGCGCTACGCGAGCGCAAACAAGCAGAAGCGGCATTACAGCAAGCCAATCAGCGCAACACACGCACTCTAGAAAACATGAGTGATGCATTTATGACTCTAGACCGGGACTGGCGAATCATCTACCAAAATGCCGAAGCAGAGCGAATTAACGGTAAATCCCGGACAGAGGTCATTGGTAAGTTGCACTGGGAGGAGTGGTCTGCATCAGTAGACACGAATGTAGAGCATCAGTACCGACGGGCAATGGCAGAACAGATTCCCGTCCATTTCGAGCATCACTACTACTTACCGCCCAAATATGACTTGTGGCTGGAGATTCACGCCTACCCTAGTGAAGATGGTCTTGACATTTTCTTCCGCGACATCAGCGATCGCAAACAAGTAGAACGAGCTTTGCGACAGAAAGAGGAACGTCTGAAGTTAGCGAACGAGCGGTTTGAGTTAGCAGCATCTGCGGTCAACTGTCTGATTTATGACTGGAATATAGAACAGGATAGCGTTGAAAGAACCGAGGGGTTAACCCGAATTTTGGGCTATTCCCTCGCAGAAGCTGAAGCAAGTGGTAATTGGTGGTGTGAGCTTGTCCATCCAGAAGATTTGCCAAGCGTACAAGAGGCGATACTTGCTTTGGGAAATAGCGATCGCTATGCTGCCGAATACCGAATTTGCAACAAAAACAATCAGTACATCTATGTTTTAGATCAGGGGATAGTAGTACAGCGAGATGCTGATGGAAACCCGTTACGTTTAGTTGGCAGCACTACAGATATCAGCAAACGCAAACAGGCAGAGAAGGCAGTCCAAGCAAGTGAAGAACGGCTCAGGAGTTTTGTGAAAGCGAATATAGTTGGCATTCTCTTTGGTGATGTGAATGGTAGCATCACTGAAGCCAACGACGAGTTTTTGCGAATTGTCGGCTATACCCAAGAGGATATTCAAGCAGGTAAACTATGCTGGGCTGATATCACGCCACCTGAGTATCAATATTTAGATGAACTGGCTATTGCTTCGGCAATAGCGAAGGGAACCTGTACTCCTTATGAAAAGGAATTTATTCGCAAAGATGGTTCTAGCGTCCCAGTTGTAGTTGGCTACTCCCTTTTAGGAGAATCTCGGCATAAATCAGTCGCATTCATTCTGGATATTAGCGATCTCAAACAAGTTAAAAAAGCGCTGAGTCAGAGCCAAGAGCAATTTCAAGCTTTTATGGACAATATTCCCGCAGCTGCATGGATTACGAATGCAAACGGACGTGTAGTTTACCTCAGTCCAACTTATTTCAGCACGTTCAATGTGCCAACAAATAAGGCGATCGATAAAAACATTTTTGACCTATACCCAGTCCAAATTGCTCAACCTCTCCTCGATAACATTAGAATAGTTGCCGAAAGGAATCAGGTTGTTCAAACGATTGAGTCTGTCCCACGCACAGATGGCACTCTTGGCGAATTTTTAGTCTATAAGTTTCCCATTGCCGATGTGTCTGGCCAACGCCTAGTAGGAGGGGTCGCAATTGACATTACCGAACGCGAACGCGCCCTTCGCGAACGTCAGCTTGCAGAACAAGCCTTACAAGAACGCAGTGAAAGACTTAAACTGCTTTCGGAAACAACCAGTGATTTGCTTTCAACCGAGCGCCCCTTGGATTTGATGAACAGCTTGTTTAGCAAACTCTCGGCGCAAATGGATTTGCATTGTTACTTTCACTATTTAATCGATACACACGAAAATAAGCAGAAACTCCGGTTAGTAGCTTGGAATGGTATTACTGATGAAGTATTTCAAGCAATTGAATACCTGGAATTTAATCAAGGGATATGCGGACTAGTGGTGCAAGAACGCCGTCAAATCGTCGTCAATGATGTGCCGCACTCTACCCATCCCCATGCCAACATCCTCCATGCTTTAGGAATTACAGCCTATGCAGGTCAACCGTTAATTGCTCAAGGAAAGCTGCTTGGTGTCCTCTCCTTTGCTAGTCGCACCCGTACCAATTTCACTTCTGGGGAAATAACTCTATTACAAGCAACTTCCGATCAGGTGGCGGTTGCTCTGGAACGCGCTCAGTTAATGGCTTCGTTACAGCGACGGAAAGAAGAATTAATCCAAGCTAATCGAATCAAAGATGAGTTTTTGGCGGTGCTTTCCCACGAACTTCGCACGCCGCTAAACCCGATTTTGGGATGGTCGAAATTACTACAAACGAAAAAGTATGATGAAGCAACCACTACTCGCGCTCTCGAAACCATTGAGCGCAATGCCAAGCTGCAAACCCAATTAATCGAAGATTTACTAGATGTCTCTCGCATTCTGCAAGGTAAGCTGAGTCTGAACATTACTCCTATAAATCTAGAAATTGCGATCGTCGCAGCCATAGAAACTGTACGTCTAGCCGCTGAAGCCAAATCGATCGATTTACGATTTACGATTTTAGACTTTAACGCGGACACTCAGTCCTTACCTGCGGGACGCTACGCGAACGACAAACCTCAGGAAGCATCGAACGATTTTGGATTAGACAATTCTCAAATAAATTTAGACTCTATCGATTTTAATAAGCAACTTAACAATTTAAAATGCCAAACTTCAAATTCTAAATTTTTAGTCAGAGGTGATTCCAGTCGCTTGCAGCAAGTTATCTGGAATCTAGTTTCCAATGCTATTAAGTTTACACCCCAAGGTGGAGAGATAGAAATCAGTTTAGAGTCTGTTGGTTCTCAGTCTCAGGTTAAATTGCGAGTCAGTGATACAGGTAAGGGAATTAGCTCTGACTTTTTACCATTCGTCTTTGACTACTTTCGACAAGCTGATGGCGCAACTACTAGAAAATTCGGCGGACTGGGCTTAGGATTAGCTATTGTTCGTCACATTGTCGAGCTACACGGCGGCACAGTTAAGGCAGAAAGTTTGGGTGAAGAACAAGGAGCAACCTTTACAGTCATGCTACCGTTAATTAAGGTCGATCTAAATAGCCATCAGATAGCCTCTCAAGCTGATGATTTGCCCGATTTCAAGGGATTGAAAGTTCTGCTTGTTGATGATGAGCGGGATACACGAGAGTTAATTGCTTTCATTTTGGAGCAATCTGGCGCGATAGTAATCCAGGCGGCATCTGCGATGGAAGCACTACGAATTATGCCTCAGTTCCAGCCAAATCTGCTGTTAAGCGACATTGGAATGCCAGAAGTAGACGGCTATATGCTGATTCGTCAAATTAGAGCTATGTCACCAGAACTTGGCGGGAAAATTCCTGCGATCGCCCTTACAGCTTATGCTGGTGAGGTTGATTATCAACAGGCAATTGCCGCCGGATTTGGGCAGCATATCACCAAACCAGTTGAGCCAGCTAAGTTACTTCGTGCGATCGCTAACCTAATTTATAATAGTTGTAGCAATTGTTAATTGAGAGACTCCATAACTTTGCTCCTTGTAGAATTTTCAAAATATTTATAAGCTTCTTGTTGATTCAGGTGTTGTGAAATAAGGTTTTTTATACCAGAAAGCCACATTCGCGCGATTATCATTTTCAATCAGAGTATTTTGAGTATTTTAACTGATTGACAAAATACACTTTATGTCAATCTCTTACGGATGGGTATGAGCAATCGGGAAGACTACGGTTCTGGCTGAAGTCAGGACGGCGACAAGGTCGAGTAAATATGATTGCGGTCTTGTGTAATGGCGGTTGCTATACTGGCAAAGTTAAAACTTTAGGATTTTGATGAAAAACAAAAAGCCCCAGGCTGTATGAGCGTGGGGCTTTTTGTTTGTATGAGTAATGAATCCTGGCATCGAGCTATTTTTGCGTAGGGCAACCCCTAAACTATCGTTGCCGCAGCAGCGTTTCACCTCTGA
>NZ_JBWQXL010000039.1:0-57647 GCF_056620565.1 Nostoc sp. LEGE 12454 | reverse complement strand
TGAAACTTTGGTCATGGGTGGGGTAATGGATGGAAAAAGGAACTTCTACCCCACCTGGGATGATGCAATACAGGGGCATCTGAAAATATGCACTCAAGTTTTTAAGCTTTCAAATGACTAGAGTGAAGTCACATTTCCCGGAATCCGCAGTTTAGCAGAATGTGCAAGAAAATTAGGTGCATCCTGGGAAACAGCTTCAACTCCCTTTATTCGCTTTCATGATGATATAGCTATTACCCATGTGGGAGTGTTAGAAATTCCCATGCAAATTATGGGACAAAGGCTCACTGTTGGAGGAGTTCATGGAGTAGCTAGCCGTACAGAGTATCGCCGGAGAGGTTATTACCGCGAAGTAATGGGAGAAGTGCTGGAATATTGCGATCGCATTTATGAAACCCTGGTACTGACGACACCACAACCAGAGTTTTACTTACCTTTTGGCTTTCGTGTTGTCGAAGAACACATCTTTAAAGTTAAGTGTAACTCCACAAGTAGCACTTATAGCTTCCGAGTACTGGATTTTACCAATACTAAAGATTACACATTGCTACACAGACTTTTAGAAACACGCATTCCTGTCTCTAATATAGTTGGCGTAGTTAAGGAAAAACCTGTGTTCTGTGTCAATGAAGGAAGCCGTCCCTTATACTATGCAGAAGATTTAGATTTAATCGCCTGTATGGAGATCGAAGATAACCGACTTCATCTTTTCGATCTAGTTACAACGCAGATATGCTCTTTGAAGAATATTCTTATTAAGATACCTCAACCCATTGAAGAAGTGGTGATTTACTTTAGTCCAGAACTTTTGGATGTCAAAGATGTGCAAGCATTCACCCATGCATTTGATGAAACTGTGCTGATGGTTCGCGGTAAATTTGCAGCAGAAGGCGAGAAATTTATGCTGCCTCGTTCTGCAAGGTGTTGAGTTACTCAAAAACAATTAAATCATAATAGAACTGAGAGTTTCATCATCAGGATTGCTTTATGATGTATCAAACCGACCCGCCGCGATCGCCAAAAGATGTATTGCCAACCATGTACGATCTTCCCAGTGAAGACCCAGAGGAGCCTGGTTTGCCCGATCAGTTTCATTTATTACAACCTCGTCTGTTAGACGAAACCTTTCGTCCACAAAATTATCCAAGCGACGAGATATTTGTTGCTAGCGATCTGAATCTTTATTACGATCCGCGCTATCCACTGTGGTATAAGCGACCAGATTGGTTTGCCGTTTTAGGTGTTTCCCGTCTCTACGAACAAAGAGATTTACGTTTAAGTTATGTTGTTTGGCAAGAAGGAGTTCATCCTTTTATTGTGGTTGAGTTGCTGTCTCCAGGTACTGAAAAGGAAGACTTAGGGCAGACATTGCGGGATATAAAACAACCACCAGGAAAATGGGAAGTATATGAGCAGATTCTGCGTGTTCCTTATTATGCAGTATTCGATCGGTATAAATATGAGTTAAGGGTATTTAAATTAGACGGTGGTCGTTATGCTGAGATAGCACTGTCAGAGCCGCGCTTCTGGATACCAGAACTAGAATTAGGCTTGGGTGTCTGGCGAGGACGTTATCAAGATGTAGAACAGCCGTGGTTACGTTGGTATGATGGGAGTCTCAATTGGGTATTGACTTCCACAGAACAAGAAAGCCAACGAGCTGAACGAGAAAGTCAACGAGCTGAACAAGAAAGACAAAGGGTTGAACGGTTGATTGCACAATTGCGATCGCTAGGTGTTGAACCCGATTTAGATTAGCTTTTTGCCTGCCTTATAGCCCTGCAAACCACTCATAGCCTCGATCCTCCCAATAGCCTTTAGCAGGTAACAAATTGCTGACGAATGTGATTTGAGTTACCCACTTGCTTTGCTTGTAGCCCAGTTTAATTGGGGATGCTAGGCGCATGGGCGCACCATTATCAACTGATAAGGGTTGTCCATTCTTTTGATAAGCCATGAGAGTTTGGGGATGTATGGCAGAGGCAAGATCCCAGCTTTCATAGTAACCATCAGCAGATTTGAAGTAGACATAGCGGACGTTTGACTTCGGCTGTACCAGCGCTACTAAATCTTGTAATCGCACGCCTCCCCATTGAACGATCGCAGCCCAGCCTTCAACACACACATGGCGAATTACCATTGAAGTCAAGGGAAGTTTTTGAATATCTGCCATGCTCAATTGCATCGCATTATTGACCTCACCATCAATTATTAAGCGAAACTGTGCCGGATCGATTTGCGGGGTAAAGTCAAAGGTATTAACCAGCAATTTATCTGCTTCTATGGCACTAACAGGAAATTCAGGTATAGGTTTTTGAGTTAGCAGAAGTGCTTCAAGACTTTGGTTTAGTGGCTCAGATATTTGCCGCAGATTATCTGAGAACAAATTTGTTCCACAGCCACCAACAAGAAAGCCTATCCCTGAAAGTCCAGATACTTGCAGTAACCGACGACGGGATAGGGTACGTTTGGGAAGAATCAGACTCATAAAACCTCTACAGAAACATAGATTTCACTAAACGGACGCTTCCTACCTTCAGGGCAAGTAAGGAATGAGCAATTGTAAACAGTATGACAGTAGGAACAGTGATAAAGTGAACAGTGCGTAGAGTCTGCCAACTACCAAACAGCCCGGAAAGCCAATACAGTTGAGCCGGTTTGTACATCGCCAGACCACTCAAAATTGCCAGCAGTAGCACTGGAATGATAGCAGTATAAACTAGCCGATGCCATGCGTAATTTTTGCGCTTGGGATTCTGGCTGACTTGTAACGCTTTTAAGTCACTACCATCGGCAAAACGACGCTGCCAACGACGAGTTATAAATATATAAAGTCCATACCAAAGTAAGTTTAGCGAAAATAGCCACATAGCAGCAAAATGCCAGTGTCTAGCACCTCCCAGCCAACCTCCTAGTAATAGAAAATCAGGAAAACGCCAACCTGCACGCCCTCCAAATACCGGATTAGCATTATAGATTTGCAGTCCACTAGCAATCATCAAAATGAGACTGATGATATTAATCCAGTGAAAGGTCTTTGATAGAAAAGTCTGACTTGGTGTTGAGCGAACTTTACGTTTAGATGAGGTCATACCAATTTTGGATTTTGGATTTTTAGATTGTTCCCAGTTAGACTTTCGGATTGGGTCTTGAATCCAAAATCGTTCGACTAAGCGATCGCCGTACCCCTCCGGGGAAGCAAGCTACGCGTAGCGTTCCGCAGGAAAGTCTAAAATTGGCACGTTTCACAAAGATTGAGTGGGAAAAAACGGAGCCAGCCAAAGTTG
Source organism: Nostoc sp. LEGE 12454 (assembly GCF_056620565.1). Lineage (NCBI taxonomy): Bacteria > Bacillati > Cyanobacteriota > Cyanophyceae > Nostocales > Nostocaceae > Nostoc > Nostoc sp. LEGE 12454. The sequence goes on along the minus strand of NZ_JBWQXL010000039.1, from coordinate 54,360 downwards.
TATCTGGACATCCCAACCCAGAAGAATAGCAATTGCTGTAGCCGCGATCGCTACCCCACCAATCCGTTGCAAAGCTGCACTATGGGAGCGGATATTGAGAATTTTTTGGCTGAATACTCGCCCACCGTAAGCGATCGCTAAAAGAGGCAAACCTGCTCCGATTCCATAAGCCACTAGTAGCCAAAATGCACTTATGACTTGATGATTAACTGCTGCTAATACTAAAATTCCGCCCAAAACTGGCCCAGCACAGGGAGTCCACAAAAGCCCCAACTGAGTCCCTAGCCAAAACTCTCCCATGAGTCCCATTCGTACAGGTTTCTTAGCCCACTTGCCAACTGGAATATAACTAAATATTCGGTAACTCCAGGTGGGGAAAATTGCCAGTAATCCTAAAAATAAAAGGAGTGCGATCGCTCCGTTGCGTAATAAATTAACCAAGCCTGTAAACCAGCTTGCTGTTATACCTAGTAAACTACCTGCTAGTGCAAAACCAGTGATTAATCCCCCTAAAAGTGCGATTGGGCCATAAGTATGGGATTGGAGCGATCGCCCCAATAACACAGGCAAAATCGGTAAAACACAGGGTGAAAGCACATTCAAAACTCCCCCCAATAAAGCCAGACTGATTGATAAAGTAGAAGTCGTCATCATTCCTTCTACCCCAATAGCTGGCGGATAGTTTGCTCTATTTTTTCGTATGCACCTTCACCAATATGGTCATATTGCAACAAACCCTGACGGTCAGCTAAAAATAGATGGGGCCAATATTGATTTTCGTAAGCGTTCCAAGTTTTATATTCGTTATCAACCGGAACCGGATAGGTAATTTGGTGTTGTTGTAACGCCTTTTTAATGTTGTTTGCGTCTCGCTCAAAAGCAAACTCTGGTGTGTGGATGCCAATCACCTTGAGTCCTTGAGACTCATACTGTCGATGCCATCTAGTAATGTAAGGCAGTGTACGCTGGCAGTTAATACAAGCAAAAGTCCAAAACTGTATCAGAACAACATTGCCTTTGAGGTCAGCTATTGACAAAGGTGTAGAATTAAGCCACTGACTTATCCCTTGAAACTCTGGTAAACTCTTGCCTGCCGGAGGTTTCACTGCAATATTTTCCGAGTCTTGTGTATTCTTACTATTTGTAGGAGAGATAAAAGGGGCATTCACTTTTCTAAAGTTGGAAAATGTTGTGGCTGCACTGATTCCAACAACCCCTAACCCAAGATAAAAAAGTAACTGACGCCGACGGAGTAGATTGTGATTCATCAGAATTTCTCTTGTTGAGGTCAAAGCACCAAAGTATAGGGATTGGAGTTAGGATTTTCCTGGTTAACCAGTCCCTAGTACCCAGTACAAGAAAAGTGAGATGCAAAGCTAGTTGTGGCTAAGGCTTGGTGGAAGCAGGCGATTGCTTCATCGCATCACCAGCTTTATCTTTGCTCATCGCACCACCAGCTTTATCTTTACCCATCGCATCTTTGCTCATTGCACCACCAGCTTTATCTTTACCCATCGCATCTTTGCCCATTGCATCGCCGGCTTTATCTTTACCCATCGCATCTTTGCCCATTGCACCACCAGCTTTGTCTTTACCCATCGCATCTTTGCCCATTGCATCGCCGGCTTTATCTTTACCCATTGCATCTTTGCCCATTGCATCACCAGCTTTGTCTTTACCCATCGCATCTTTGCCCATTGCATCACCAGCTTTGTCTTTGCTCATAGCAGGAGAGGCTTCAGGAGCAATTTGATTGTTGCTTGCAGGGCTGCTAGAGCAAGCAGTGAGACTGGTAGTTAAAATCAAACCAGCAATTAAAGAAAGTGTTTTCCAGTTCATATTCTTCTTTCGTCCTTTGGATATTTCTTTTTGTATCGGTCGATTCAGAGGAAACTAAACTACAAGCAGATTCATAAAGGCTATTGGTATAAAGAAAATGCCTTCTTGTTGAGGACTCCATCAGATACTTGCTACTGCGTAGCTTGCCGCCGTAGACATCGCATCTACATTGCAATCAAATAACGCCTTCGGTTCTAACACTACTGATGTTTGAGTTATCCCGAACATCCAAAGTATCTCTGTTAGGACTGAAGCCTATCTGAAATGAAGCCATGATTTTCATAAATTTATCCCTTGAAAAAATTTAGTTAATTCTCAGCATTTTCTCAGGTATTTATGGTAATCAAAGCCACGGACTAATTTAAGCATTCTCCCAACTAAACCTCATGAATGCTGCAAATTAAATATTTGACTAATTCAACGGTTAAAGCAAAGGTAAAAGTCGATATTTCGCATTTATCTGCCTTGCGATCGTCAACCTAAAGATTATAAGTTAGTTATGCACATAAAAATCTCCACGCATTTATTTACTATTGATATCATTTTTTACTTTATTAATGTATACTACGGATATTTAATTTGTCTTAGCGCTATTTTAAAAACATAAAAAACCTTGATTAGCTACAACTTTCAAATATGTCAAATAACAAAGACTTTTCATCCGAAAAAAGCTCTTCCGTTAAAAATGTCTTGATTATAGGTGCAGCCGGGTATATTGGCGGAGCGCTGTGCCGAAAGTTTTCTCAGACACAAGATTTTGCAGTATTGGCACTTGTGCGTCCGAGTAGTGATATTGAGGGTATAAAGCCTTTCTGCAAAGAAATAATCCGCTCTCAAGAGGTAGAAATTTCCAGCAATGATGTTGCACAAGCAATTCGCAAGCATGATATTACAACAGTAATTAATGTAGCGTGGCACATGCCTCCAGAATCAACCCAAGAAGCTCAATTCGCTTTAGACTGTATAGCATTAGAAGCCGCTTTACACGGTGCTAGTGCAGTTTCGCCAGATATTCATGTAATTACAACCAGTGGGAATTTCTCTTTGATTACCACCAATGGAGGACGAATAACAGAAATACCTCCGCCAAAAGGATATACACGACCCGAATATTTAGCATGTTTTGACTTACTATCGGGTGTAAATGCGTTGAAAGATGTGCTAGTAGAAGAATATATCAGTAATGGAGGTAACGCCTCGATAGTCTATCCTTCATCAGTGTATGGTTCAGCACCAACTCGTGGCAGTTTCTGGGATTTTGCAATTCAGCAGTTCATTACAGGGAAACCACACCAAGGCTATCAGCCATTTCCACCAGATTTTATGACGGCGTGGATTCACGTTGAAGATTTAGCAGACTGCTACATTGCAGTAGCGCGATTTGGCTCCAAAGGAGGACATTACCTTGCTGCGTCTGAAAATTTTAGTATTAGCCAGGTGTCAAAAATGTTTGCTCAGGCTGCTCAGGTAGAATTTATGGCGCCAGTCTTTGAAAACAAAGACAAAGTTATATTTGATGATTCTCATACTAGAGAAGTACTTCAACTTCAATGGAAGTATAAAGTGGCTGATGAGATGAAAGGTTGGGTAGAGAGAATAAAAGAGTTAGGAACTTATTTTTTAGAGTAAATAAGGGGTGAATGGCTTTGCAACCCGTTCCATCAGATACGATCGCTCCAAAAATTCCTACACTCGTTTCAGAAATTATCCTAAAACTTTTAGCTAAAACAGCAAAGGATCGATATCAAAGTGCCTGGGGAATTAAAATTACGTGAGTTCGACAAGTCTTATTTGACCTCTCCCCCAGCCCCTCTCCGACGCGGAGAGGGGAGCAAAAAGCTTAATTTTTCGTTTCTCCTCCCTTTCCGTTTCGGAGAGGGAGGCTGGGAGGGAGAGGTTTATCGAACTCACGTTAAAATTGATTTAAAACAGTGTCTAATTCAGCTAGAAAATACGGGACGAATTGAGCCTTTTTTGTTAGCGAACAGGATATTTTTGATAAGTTTTATATCCCGGACAAACTCTATATACCCTACTGTCGCTAGCTAACATCCTTTAGTACTGCTACCAATTTTTCAATATGTGCTACTTCATGAGTTGCCATCACGGATATTCTGATTCGACTTGTGGGCACTGTGGGGGGACGAATTGCTGGGGCAAAAATGCCAGCATCTCTTAGCTGTTTTCCAGCTTTGAGCGCATCTGTAGCATTAGGCAATTGAAAACATAATATGGGTGATTCAGAAGGCAGCAATTTCAGGTTAGGTAACTGTTGCAGCAAAGTTTTCAAATAATGTATATTCCCCCACAATTGGGCACGATGTTGCGGTTCTTGTTGCACAATCTCGATCGCTGCTAAGGCTGCGGCTGTATCAGCAGGTGAAAGCCCAGTGGTATAAATCCAACTGGGTGCGCGGTTCCGCAAAAAGTCAATTAGAGCGCTACTTCCTGCTACATACCCGCCTAAACTACCTAAAGCTTTACTCAAAGTGCCAACTTGAATTAATTGCCTTCCTGTACACCCGAAATATTCGACGCACCCAGCGCCAGTTTTTCCTAGTACCCCAGTGGCATGAGCTTCATCGACTAGCAGCATACAGTTAAATTCATCAGCGAGATCCAACAGTGCAGGCAACGGACATAAATCGCCATCCATGCTGAAGACGGTATCAGTAATAATCAAACAGCGTCGGTAATTTTGCCGCTGCTGGTTCAACTGAGTTTTTAATACTGCCATATCACAGTGCGGATATTCCACAACTGCTGCACCGCTAAGAATCGCTCCATTTTTCAGACTGGAATGATTGTACTGGTCAGAAAATATTAGATCGCGCTTGCCCACAAGGGCGGTAATAGCACCCAAATTTGCTAGATACCCGGAACTAAATACCAAGGCATCTTCTGTTTGTTTGGTAGATGCGATCGCCTCTTCTAACTCCCTGTGTAATTCTCGATGCCCACTGAGTAATCTAGAACCAGTACTACCAGTGCCAAATTTTGCGATCGCAGCAGTTGCAGCTGCCATCAACCGCTCATCTCCAGCCAATCCCAAATAGTCATTGCTGGCAAAATTAATTACCTCTTGTCCAGCTAAAACCACCGTTGCGCCCGGACGACCATCGATCGGTTGTACTGAACGATACCAGTCCGCCCGATGAATTGTTGCTAAGGACTGTTCTAGCCAGGCATAAGGGTCGGTCATTGAGGCAAGGGAGCAGGGGAGCAGGGGGGCAGGGGAGCAGAGGGGAGAATGACAAATGACTAATGACAAAGGACAAATGACAATTAGACTTGTTCGCTACTGAGATGAGCGATTGCTTGTTTAATCCAATCTTCGACATAGGCATCTTTGGGTAGTCCGATGTCTTCGCTGACCACATGCAGGGCGTGACTGACCTCATGGGCAGTATATCCCAAGGCGAAGAGGGTCATTTGCACCTCTTCGAGAATTCCCGGTGCTGGCCCGCCTGTGGCGACGAAGAACCCGGCTGATTTGCGCCACTCGACTAATTTGCTTTTCAGTTCCAAACAGATGCGTTCGGCGATTTTTTTACCAACACCGGGAGCCTGAATGAGGATTTGTGTATTGCCTGCGATAATTGCTTGGACTAAATCTGGTAGTTCCAGAGTGTCCAAGAGGGCGATCGCTAAGGCTGCACCAATACCTGTGACAGTCAGCAAGTGGCGAAATAAATCGCGTTCGGCTGGGGAAGCAAAGCCATAAAGAAAGGGCACTTCTTCGCGAATTTGGAGATGGGTAAAAATTTGCGTTACTCCTCCCGACTCTGGTAACTGGTTTGCTAGGCGTTGGGGAACTTGCAAATCATACCCCAAGCCATTCACTTCCAGAGTCAGAATCACGCGATTAGCGCCAATTGTTTGGATACCAGCGACTATACCTTTTAAATAACTAATCATTACAAGAGACCAAAATAATTTAAGCCTTCGATAATTCCACCTGCACAAAAACATGAAGCCAGGTAGCGGTAGTCAGCGGGATGCTCATTGTGCCATTGAAGTAACTCTTTGCGGGCATTCCCCACAATGATTCCCCGTTCGTTGCCTACAGCAAATAAAGCAATATCATTACCCGAATCACCACAGACAACTGTTTGTTCTGCTGCAAATTTCCACTTCTGGCGTAAAAACTGCATTGCCTGACCTTTATCGCTGCTATGGGGTACAATGTCAAGGTCAATCCCGCTACTGTAGATTAACTTTACATTTAATTTAGATTTCTGCAACTCTGCTTCAAGTTGTGGTAGAACATTCGCAGATACTTCTTGTTCTAGGAAACAACTCACTTTGAAGGGACGCTGTTCGGAATCTGGTTGCCGAACTAACTCAGGATATTTTCTCGTAATAGATAATACAGTTTCCCGTTCCCATCCCGGAGAGAGGATTTCTGACCAACCTGAGTCTGGAGTATCAGTACCATCTAGGTAAATTTCTGTACCCACGGAAAGAACAAGGGCATCCGGTTGCAAAAGATTTTTTTTAGCTTGAAGTTCTTTGTAAAGTACAGGCGATCGCCCGGTAGAATAAACGATTTTAGTGCCGTATTCTTGGCGATGTTGACTCAGCAATTGATTTAGTTTTGGTAAAGCGCTGTCATCGCCCACAGTCCGGTATACGAGGGTGTCATCTAAATCGGTTACAAAAAGAAATGGCTTCATGATTAGAACTCTTGCAAAATTTCGTTATTCTACCGCGTGAAGAGACTTTTACAAGAGATTTCTTTGTTGAAAACAAAATATGCCAGACATTCAATTCAGGACTAAGGGTAGTTGCAATGATTGTCAGGAAAGGATTATAGGCGAATGGCACTAAGAAAAGCTGAAAGCTCGTCTGGGCTGGGTGTAGGGGGTAGGGTGTTGGGTGTAGGGAAAAATCAAGAAAAGTAAATATGAGTGGGGATAGAAATAAATTTTCTCCTCACTACACCCAACACCCGACACCCCACACCCAAAAGCTTGATATATAAGGGGTTTGCCGTTATCTTAGTGCCATTCGATTATAGGCAATGGCACGCTTGTAAAACCCAAAGGCTTATGTAGCGTCGTTCCCAGCCTGAAGCCTGGAAACGAATTCCGAGAGGCAGAGCCTCTTTTAAATACATTCCCCAACTCCAGGTTGGGAACAAGACGACACAAACCTTTGGGCTTTACAAGCGTGCCATTCGTCTCTGACTCAATGAATGCATTGGCGCAGCCTGGGAACGAGTCAAGCCTTCACGTAATAAATAGATTTATAAGTTCATTACAATGATTGTTGCAAAGACTTAAACCTTTCTTATATGTGGAAGAGCATTTGTTGCAAAGTATTAAGCATTAGCAACAATTAATTATATATTTGCTGGAAATACTTAAACCTTTCTTATACGTGGAAGAGCATTTGTTGCAAAGTATTAAGCATTAGCAACAATTAATTATATATTTGCTGGAAATACTTAAACCTTTCTTATATATGGAAGAGCATTAGCTGCAAACGCTCAAATTTTGACAGCTAATGTTTAAATTTGAGCGATGTCTACCGAGACGTAGCACCGAAAAACAATGTAGAGAAGTAGCATTGCTACGACCCTTAGAATATCTTTCTGTGGAAATGGTTTTTTGCAGTTTATATTTTTTCAATCGCGGAAAATAATTTTGCGTGATTTTAAAACCCTTAAGACTTACGCAAAAACTCTCTGAGCAGGACTACAATTTTTCTTAACTGAACTGTATTGGAATATAATCCTCTCAAAGCTAGGTGAGCAAGTTTTTTGGCTGCGTTATTCTCAGTATTGGCAGTAAATGTGCTTTTGTTGCCTACGCTGCTATGCTAGTGAAATCGTTACATTAATGCTTGAACACAATATTATTGTCGTTGGAACATCAGCAGGTGGAGTTGAGGCACTGACTTATCTAGTCAAGCATTTGCCGCCCGATCTCAATGCTGCTGTGATTATAGTTCTTCATGTATCCAGTCACGGCACAAGCGTTCTGCCAAAAATATTAAGTCGCGTTGGCAACTTGCCAGTGTCTCACGCTCAGGACGGCGAAGCTATTGCTCATGGTTGGATTTATGTGGCTCCGCCTGACTACCACTTACTGGTAGAACAAGGATATTTGCGTCTGACACGGGGAGCAAAAGAAAACCGTTGTCGTCCCGCGATCGATCCATTGTTTCGCAGTGCAGCGCGAACCTATGGGCAGCGAGTGATTGCTGTGCTACTAACAGGTCTGCTTGATGACGGCACGGCGGGACTAATGGCTGTAAAAATGCGGTGCGGCGTGGCAATTGTCCAAAATCCCGACGATGCTTTGTATGCTGCTATGCCACGTAATGCGATCGAGAACGTAGAGGATATTGATTATATTCTGCCACTTTCAGATATTCCTTCTACTTTAATAGCTCTAGTTAATACGCCAATGGAAGTACAACCAGAAAACCCGGTACCTAGCAAGATAGAGTTTGAAACTGAAATAGCGCAATTGAATTTGGAAGCAGTAGAAAACGAAAGCGAACGACCTGGTAAACCATCAACCTTTGGCTGTCCTGACTGCGGCGGTATCCTTTGGGAAATCGAAGAAGGAAATTTATTGCGCTTCCGGTGCCGCACGGGTCATGCTTTTTCAGCAGAAACTTTGCTGGCCACGCAGTCTGATAAGGTGGAGGATGCACTATGGATCGCTTTGAGGGCATTGGAAGAGAAAGCTTCTTTATCACATCGTATGGCTTCAAGGATGGAGGCTCGCAATCAAACCTTGGCGGCACAAAGATTCAAAGAGGAGGCACACTCTGCCAAGGAGTCCTCCGCCATTATTCGAGAAGTCCTTTTGAAGGTCAATCCAAACACAGGTGTTGATTGAAGATTAAAGCTAATCATAGCAGTTGCCAGGTAGATTAGGACATAATGACAAGCGTAAATCTCAGGAATAGCAAGGTTTTTACCTCCTGCCTGGTTGTTGAGCGACTTGCCCTGAGCGTAGTCGTTGGCGCAGCCTCTCGTAGAGAAGGGAGTCGAAACACTGCCTCCTGCCGACGCTCGCGGACTCGCTAACGCTGCGCTATCCTGCCTCCTGCTATATTTTCAGGAATGCGATGGTTTAGTTTACTGTGTGCAAGTGCCACCACAGCTTGAAGTAACTCTTCTGGATCGAGGGGCTTGGTAACGTGCAGTTGATAGCCACTGCTTATCACTAGTTGGGAATCCTCAACTCTGGCGTAAGCAGTCAAAGCGATCGCGGGAATCTTTCCCCCTTTTTCGGGAGTTAAAGCGCGAATCTGTTGAATCAGAGAATAGCCATCGACTTCGGGCATTCCAATATCACTGACTAAAACATCGGGTTGAAAGGATTCTAGGTTTGCTAAAACTTCTGTCGCAGAAGCAACAGTCAGGACTTGCGCGCCGTATTCAGCAAGCAATACTGTTAATAGCTCACGGGCATCGGGGTCATCATCAACTGTGAGGACTTTAATCCCCGTAAGTTCGAGTGCTGGTTGTGGCAACTCATCTGTCTGCTTGATTGCCGATTCAACATTTAGTAGTGGCAACTGGACTGTAAAGGTGGCTCCCAAGCCTTCACCAGGGCTATCAGCGGTGATGGTGCCGCCGTGCGCCTCAACCAACTGCCGGACGATCGCTAACCCCAATCCCAACCCGCCATACTTGCGAGTAATTGAGACATCTTCTTGACGGAATGATTCAAAAATATACGGGAGAAAATCTGGGTTAATGCCTTTACCAGTGTCACTAACAATAATTTGTGCCCGATCGTCAACTCGCTCTAATCTGGTTTCTACCCGCCCACCTTTGGAGGTAAACTTGATCGCGTTGGAAAGTAAATTCCAAACGATCTGTTGAAGGCGGTTGGAATCTCCAGAGACTTGCCCAATATTCGGCAGTACTGAATGCAACACAATTGATTTGGAAAGGGCTGCTGTATTTACTGTGTCGAGCGCAGATTCAATCACAAATGCCAAATTCACAGGAGCCGCATCGATGCTGAGTTTGCCCCGCAGAATCTTGGCTACATCGAGCAAGTCATCAATCAGTTGAGTTTGCAGTTTGGCGTTGCGTTCGATGGTGGCTAAAGCTTCAGCCGTTTTCTTTTCACTAAATTTGCGGGTTTGCAGCAGTTTTGTCCAGCCGAGAATCGGGTTGAGAGGCGATCGCAATTCATGGGAGAGAATGGCCAGAAACTCATCTTTGATCCGATTGGCGCGTTCGGCTTCGGCTCTGGCTGCTTGTTCTAGTTGAAATAGGCGATCGCGTTCGATTTCAGCTTGTTTGCGAGCGGTGATATCCTGCACATTGCCTACCATCCGTATTGCATTGCCCGCAGCATCATAGAAAACCTGACCTCTAGCTGCTAACCAGTGAATGCCATCAGGATGTATAATGCGGTAATCATCTTCATAGTGCTCTTGCTGTTGCTGAATGGTGTGACTCACCACTTCATTGGCTGAGGTGCGATCGTCTGGGTGCAGGCAGCTTAACCACAGTTCATAGGTGATTTCCTTTATGTTTGGGTCAAGCCCAAACATATTAATGTATTCTTCAGATACATGAGCTTTGTTGCGGGTAATGTCCCAGTCCCATAATCCCGATTGCGTAGCTTTGTACGCCAATTTCAACCGGGCTTCGCTCTCCTGCAACAGGAGTTGTATCTTTTTGCGATCGGTGATGTCTCGTGAAATCAACAAGATTCGTTCCAGCTGCCCAGAGCCATCCAAAATCGGGCTAACGACCACTTCCCACCATTTCGGAGTGCCTTTTGCAGTTGGACAGTATCCGCTAAAAATGCTGACTTCGCCTGTTTTAGTGGCAGCGAGTGCCTCCTCTGCCTGTTGCCGAGAACTGCCTTCCCAGAAACAGAGCCATTCAATATTGAGATAAGAATTTAAGTCATCAATTTCCATCAAACACAGTCCACCTGTGTTCATGTACAGCAGCCGCCCATCGAGGCTTAATACCTTGATGCAGTCAGGACTGCTGTCTAAAATGCGGTTTTTAAATTCTTCACTCTGGCGCAGGGCAACTTCTGTTTGTTGGCGAACAGTGATATCTCGCCAAGTGGCAACAAATCCATCTCCACATTTAGCCACGCGGATATCAAAGGCTCTAACTAAGCGTTGTTTTCCGTACTCATCTTCATAAATTAAACTGTCTTTAATGAGCGGCTGTCCTGTTTCTACTACCTGGCAGTATTCATCAAACAATCCACTTTCACGATGCCCTGGTAGTAATTCACACAATCCCCGTCCAATCTGCTGCTCATAAGTCATTTGATTGTTGAAACAAGCCGCACTATTGACATATTCAGTCACAAAATCGACAATCTGTCCCCGATCGTTTCGTACAGCACGATATACCCCAAAGCAGTCCAGCATATTTTCAACTGAGGTGCGGAAGCGTTCTTCACTGTCTCGCAAAGCTTGCTCTACCTGTTTGCGATCGCTGATGTCTTCGGCAATACCTGCAAACCGATAAATCTCTCCTGTTTCATCTCGAAGCGGAAAGCAGCGATCGTGAACCCAGCGAATACTACCATTGGGTAAAATAATCCGATATTCCTCATCAAATTTACCTACGACAGCTTTTTCATGAAACGCTCTGTCTATCGATTCTCGATCCTCTGGGTGGATGCGATCGACCCATGCTTGTTGTCCTTGATACAATTGCTGCGGGTTCAATCCCCACAGTCGTTTATATGCAGGACTGACATAGCTGACTCGATTTTCTGACACTTCTTTAATCCAGAACACCGCATCAATATTTTCTGCAAGTTGCCGAAAACGCTCCTCACTCTCGCGCAGAGTTTCGGCTGACCGTTTGCGTTCGGTGATATCTAGATCGATACCAGCCATCTGAATTGGTTGCCCGTCTTGGTCGTAGAGCACCTTACCCTGGCTCAGTGCCCAGCGAATTGTGCCGTTGGGATAGACTACCCGAAATTCAATGTCATATTCTTCTCCGGTGACGATAGCATGATTGACGGCTGCCAGCACGCGATCGCGATCTTCAGGGTGGACTCGCGCGGCAAACATCTCGAATGAACCGTCAAATTCTCCTGGTTCCAGTCCAAACAAGGCTTCCAGGTTATCCGACCAGGAAATTTTTCCGGTCTGGATGTTCCAGTTCCACGTTCCCATCCGAGAAGCTGATAGTGCCAATCGCAGCCGTTCTTGGCTCTGGCGTAGTTCTGCTTCTACCTGTTGGCGTTCTTTTAGTTCGCGCTGCGCCTGCTGATACAGTTCTGCCTGTCGTAAAGCGATACTCATCTGAGTTGCCAACTCTTTAAGCAAGTCAATTTCTAAAGGCTGCCAAAATCGAGGGGAGGTACAATGATGAGCAATTAGCAATCCCCAAAACTGGTTATCTTGCAGAATTGGTACAACCAGATGAGCTTTGATTTGAAACTGTGTCAACAATTCACCGTGGCATGGGTCAATACTGCTATCGTGAATATTTGATACTGCCGTAACTTGCCCGTGATAATAACGTTCGATATAATTCTTGATAAAAGCAGGATCGTACCTGACAGGTTGCAGTCGATTCGAGGCGATGTAGCTCTCAGCCAGGCAAGGATCGTAGATAGTAGACGAGAGCAGCGATCGCCACTGTGCCCCAACCGATTCTGCTACTACTGTGCCATTACCATCAGGTTTTAACTGAAAAACCAAGACGCGATCGGTGTGCAGAAATTCTCGCACTTCGGCTACAGTTGTCTGAAGAATTTCATCCAGATTTAGCGATTGGTGAATTTTTTGGGTAATATGTGAGACTACGCGCTCTCGTTCAATACGCTGTTGTAGTTGGGTGCGTAGCTGCACTGTTTCAATTGCCCCATTTATCGCAATTTGCAGCCCTTCTGGGGTAATTTGCCCTTTGATAAGATAATCTTGTGCGCCCGCTTTGATCGCCTTAACTGCGATCGCCTCATTACCCTGTCCAGTGACGACAATCACGGGTAGGCAAGGCTGTTGCATTGAGGGTTGCAATTGTGCCAGAAATTCCAGTCCGTCTAGGTCGGGCAATCGATAATCAAGCAATACTACATCGGGCTGATGTTGCTGCCAAAGTTCTAGCCCTTGTTGTCCCAGCGTTGCTTCTAGGATAGTGTACGAATATTCGCGATCGCGCAGTAAATACCGCCGATAGAGTTCTCGATCTTCTGGGGAATCATCGACAATTAAGAGAGCGCGCTGTTGCTGAGACATTGTGAATTAATTAATCAAGTAGATGTTAACCCACATTCCGCAGGTTGGCATAGAAAATTGACATTTTTCAAGAAATACTAAAACCCTCATGATCCCAGGATTTTAGCATATTTGATAGATTTATTGGTTCGCTTTTTACATCTGCTTTGCGTTAACTTATTTGATAACTTTAATGTATAATTTTATTCTTAGCATACTTATAAAATTTATATCACTTTTGCCAGAGAATAATCTATAAATATTCATTCAATAATACAAATTTTCTATAAAGATAGTAATAGCAATCTTAAATCATGTGAGACAGATAAAATCGCTGTAAAGCTTATAATTAGGGATTTTGAATTTCCTAATATTCTCGCGTTTCAATTCGGTTGCTATATCTGATTCATTAGTTATTATTGTGGGACTGCATGTATGCAAAAATCTCAAAACCCTTTTTCTCTCGTTCCCTAAACTTTGCAGTCTGAATAATAAATTTTTTACTCAGCAGAATATTAGACCAATGGCAGGACATATATAAACCAAAAAACTATTAAACATTCAATAATTATCAATACATTGTTATATCATAGCCTGCTTTATCAAGCTGAATAAAAAATTGTCGTAGTCAGGACTTTAATCCTAGCTTTGGGAACTTCAATCCCCATTACAAACTTTTTATTATGGATGTTTTAGCAGACTTCATATAGCAGTCCTAATTCATTCGTGAAAATTATATCTCTCTTAATACTTGTCGGATTTTGGGGAAAAGGGGAATAACAAAGGGGAAAGAAAAAACCTTTAACCTTTACCCTTTAACCTTTTCCCCAAACCCAATGCCGAGTTAAAAATGCACAAAGCGGGCAGTATTGATATCTCTCTTTCTTCTTTCCTTTGCGTCCTTCTCTAACGAGACGCTACGCGATGGCGTCCTTGGCGGTTCGTTTTCTAATCTATAATCGCGCAGTAAATACCGCAGATAGAGTTCTCAATCTTCTGGCAATCATCGACAATTAAGACAATGGGCGATCTCTGACTCATAAATAATCCTTGGAATAATCAGGCAGTGTCGTCACTTCAAACCAATATTCCACAAGCATCTGAATATCTCGTTTCAGTTGAGCAAAATTGATTGGCTTAACAATATAGCTGTTGACACCATATTGATAACATACTTCAATATCTTTAGGATTGTTAGAGGTAGTAAACACCACCACCGGAATCATCTTCAAGTTGTCATCCTGTTTAATCCGGCGTAACACTTCTCGTCCATCGGTTCCGGGTAGGTTCAAGTCAAGCACAATCAAACCGGGCCGGAGCGCACTTTCGCGCTCCACATAGCTACCAGTGCGATAAAGAAACGCCAAGGCTTGTTCTCCATTCACACACCTCTGAATAGCGATCGCAATCGCAGAGCGCCCTAGAAATCTTTGCAGTGCCTCAAAGTCTTCATTGCTATCTTCGACAATTAAAAGTAGTGGCTTTTCCGAGATCGGGGAGGCTGAAATTTGAGTCATGTATTTGCCTGCGCCGACAGGGTAAAGTAAAAGGTACTACCAAGAGTGGGTGTAGATTCCACCCAAATTCTACCACCATGACGCTCCACAATTTTGCGGGCAATGGTTAACCCTACGCCAGTCCCACCGCCAAAGTCATCCCTTCCGTGTAAGCGGCGGAAGATTTGAAAGATTTTATCGAGATGTTCTTGGGGGATGCCAATACCGTTATCACGAACGTAGAAAGTTAGAGAAGTAGAAGCAACTTTTTTTTCTCCATTTCCTTCAATAAAACCTATTTCGACCCATTTCTCAGGTTTATCATTGTACTTAATAGCGTTGCTAATCAGGTTGCTGAACAGTTCATTGATCTGAGCGCGATCGCATTCAACACTCTTAAGGGGTTGAGGAATGCGAAACTCAACTTCGCTCTGCGGTCGGGAAATGGTCAAGGTGGCGATTACCTGCGGCACTAAATCATGCAGATTCACTGATTGCCGGATCAGTTCGGCGCGTCCCAGCCGCGAGAAATGGAGGAGGGAATTAATCAAGTCTTCCATTCGCTGCGTCAGCCGCACCAAGGTTTGCAGTTTGGCAATTCCATCGTTATCTAGTACATCTGCATAGTCTTCCATTAAGAAGTTAGCGTAGTTGTGAATGCCCCGCAGCGGTTCTTTGAGATCATGGGAGGCAACGTAGGCAAAAGAATCAAGTTCTTCGTTACTCCGTTGTAATTCAAAATTCATCGATGCCAGTTTGTCTGCCTGCCGTAACACAACGCCCACAATCAGACTTCGCAGTTCACTAACCACCTCAATTTCACATGGTTTCCAGGGTAGGGCAGATCCTTGCACCGTTTCTTGCCATAATTCAAAGGATTTGCGAGGAGACATTCTTAAACTGCCATCTGAGAAAACTTCCACAGGCTTGTTGGGGTTGCCGCCCCAATTCACCGTTTGAATTACCTCTGGACGAAACCAGAGAATATAATTGTGGTGAACTTTGGAAATTTCCAGAGCTAACACGCCACTAGCGATCGCTTTAAATGACTCGGCAGCAGGGTAATTTTTCGTAAGCGATCGCGTCTCAAACAAGTTATGATGCAGTTGAGGTTTAATCCAATCAAGTAAGGCTTCAACCTCTGACTGCGATGGCGTTTTACCCACTTGAATATACTGGTTGCCACTACATATCACCGCTCCCGTGGCGCTGACCAGATTGAGTAATTGAGATTTCAGTTGCACCATCCCATCCAGGAAATACTCAGCCTGAGACAACCCTTCCACAAATTGAGTTTGTAATGACTTTAATTGACTTTTGTAATCAATATCTTCACTCACTTCTTTATTTGCCAGTTCCATAGACATCACCTGTCCAATAAACTCGCAGATTGTGCGGATATTGTAAGGAACATATTTAGGCGAGGAATGATGACAGGCAATCAATCCCCAAAGCTTTTGATCCTGTATCAGAGAAATAGACATGGAGGCAGTCACGTCCATATTTTTCAGATATTCTAGATGTAACGGAGAAACACTGCGTAACACCGATAAACTCAAATCGACCGGTTGATTTGTTAAGGGATTGTTCGCTGGAATTAAGGTTGCAGGCTGGTAGCTGGCATCTGGAATTAGCCGCAGCCAGTTCAAGGTGTATAGCTGTCGAGCTTGCTTGGGAATGTCAGAGGGCGGATAGTGTAAATCCAAATAGGGCGTTTCCTGATTGGTGTATTCAGCGATAACACTGCCTGCTCCTTCGCGATCGAATCGATAGACCATGACGCGATCGAAGCCAGTGATTCGCCGAACTTCTGTCACCACAATCTGGCACATTTCTAGCAACGTTGGTGCTTTCTGAATGCGGGTAATGGTTCCTCTTACCTGTTGATAAAAGTCAAAAAAGCCTGTTTTTTCCTTCGCTTTTTTCGGCTCCAATTCCAGAATAATAATAGTATCTAAACGATGGACAATCCCATCAAAATGAATTGATTTATTTTGATATTTAATAGACAAATTCAGGGGATTAACACTCTCAAAATCCTCTGCCAGACATTGTTTAATTAGTTTAATCTGCTTGATATTGAGTAAATCTGATAGCGGCTTGTTCAGTAATTCATCAGGTTGACGGCCAACGACTCTTTGGCTGTTACTGCTCACCTGAAGGATTTCCAGCGTGGGATCTTGCAAAACCAGTAAAATCCCGTGAGGCTGGATCGAACTGGGAATGTGGATTGGTTCGCGATCGCAGTTTGTCAAATCAATGATTTCATCAGTCATTCTCTGTTTATCCAACTCCTCATTAAAACTCTGGCTTCAAGGAGGCAGAAGCTCTTTATATCTGAGAATTTGAGTCCTGTATTTTATACCTCACTTAAAAGCAAACTCCTATATTCACACTACTAGCCTAAACTCAAACTAGAGTCTCCAGTTTCTACTCTTGGCTTAATGTTTCAATCAACAAATCTACCTGCTGTTGTCGCTGCTGCAAAAAACCTTCGCACTGACGCAAATACTCCACAGCAGTTGCAAATTGGTCAAACACAGCTTCCAATTCCAACTCACCCGCCTCAATGCGAGTAATAATTCCCTCTATTTCAGCAACCTTCGTCTCATAATTCCAACCTTCCTCAGAACTAGAAGCACCCTTACGTTTAACCATTAATCTCTCTGCGTCCTTGGCGTCTTGGCGGTTCGTTTATTTCCATAACCTTCACTTTAACCCCACCCTGCCCCAACTGAATCATTAACTCTTCCTCCACAGCCAACTCCGTTGCCGAACGAGCGATCGCTCCATCTTCCCTTCTCACCACCGCATAACCACGCTGTAACACCGCTTTCGGGTCAAGACTAGCCAACTTCTGCCGCAATAATTCTAAATGCTGCGTTGCTTGCTGCGATCGCCCCGTCGTAATTTGCACCAAATGCTGACGTTTCCAAGCAAGCTTTTCCACTTCCTGCTGCACTTGCCGATCTAACCGCAAACGTCGCAAACGATTGCGCAATACTTGCAGTTTATTCTCAGCATTTTCCCTAAAGTCATGCACCGCCTCATGTAAAGCGACAACTCGCTGGCGATGCTCAGTATACAACTCTGAAAGTGCTGGTACAACCATTTCCGCTGCCGCAGTCGGTGTATGCACACATACATCGGCGACTAAATCTGCTAAAGATTCATCTCGTTGATGGCCGATACCAGTAATTACAGGAATAGAACAACTCGCAAGCGATCGCACCACTCGTTCATCATTAAAGCAAGCTAATTCTTCCACCGCACCACCACCCCGCGATAAAATTAGCACTTCGGCGCGCCCATCTCTTTCCACTCGCTCAATTGCCTTGACGATAGATTCTGGCGCTTGATCGCCTTGTACTGTCGCCGGAGAAAATAAAACGTGTAAACCTGGATACCTTTGCTTCAGGGTTTTTTGAATATCGCCCCAAGCAGCAGCCGTTGGTGAAGTGACAACAGCGATCGTTTGGGGATGAATGGGGAGCGATCGCTTTCTTTGCGCGTCGAATAACCCCTCAGCCAGCAAGCGATTTTTGAGTTGTTGATAGCGTAACGCCTGTAAACCAACACCAGCAGGTAGAGTCTGCCAAACTGATAACTGATACTCTCCCCGTTGCGGATAGACGCGAATGTTGCCCAAAATGATTATCTGCTCACCGGTAACGGGTATCTGGGCGAGTTTTGGCAATTGGCTATTCCATACTACACACTTAATTCCGGCGGTGCGATCGGGATCTTGCAGCGTGAAAAACAAACCGCTGCGATGGTTGTTAGCACTGGAAACTTCGCCAGTTACCCAAACTTGCCGCAATTGTTCATCTTGCTCTAACAGCAAGCGGATATAGTCAGTTAATCCAGAAACTGAAAGTGCAGTGTCGAGAATCAGAGAGTCGGGAAGGTCGAGAGTCATCAAAGATATACGAAAGCAAAAGCCTAATCAAATCTTAGCAAATAACATTAATTGATAGCTATTTTGTTGAATAATCAAACTGAAAATATCCCAAAAATCTATTAAACTTAAATTAATCACTAAACAGAGTTTAAAACCATAATGGAAAAAATAGAACTTGAACTAGACAGACTCACCTTTGAACGAGCAAAAACTCTGGCAATAGTCAATCAATCAACTCTATCAGAATTGATTAGTCACGTAATTGAGCGTTTAGCAGAAGTTCAGGAGAAAAACGATCCCTTAATGGGATTATATGCTGATGTTCCAGAAATTGTTGATGAAATTGTTGCTGAGGCGATGGAAAAAAGAGGATTTACTGGAACAGATGAATGAAGTAGAAAAGTCTCTACTTGATACGGATATTCTTTCAGAAATTATTAAACGAGTAAATCCTAGTATTATTGTCAAAGCCAATAGTTACTTAAAGCAGTTTGATAAATATACAATTTCTGCAATTACAGTCATGGAAATTGTAGAAGGCTGGCAAAAACGTAAGCAAGAAAAACGTCTTCAGCAATTTTTAACTATACTGGCTTCACAGGAAATATTATCCTTTGACTTGACAGAAGCTGTATTAGCAGGAAGAATCTACGCTGATTTAGAGACAACCAGAAAAAGAATTGGTTATCCCGATTGTATGATTGCTGCAATTGCCATCAGTCATAATCTAACTTTAGTTACGGGTAATTTATCTCACTATCAAAGAATTCAAGATTTCGATTATTCGCTAAGACTAGATAACTGGCGTTTATAGTAACAATGGTGATGGATGAAGTGCCATCAAGTTTCGCCATTAGCTAAATGCTCTAATGCAGATGTAAAAGCCTCTGTACCAATCATTTTGAACTGACTCTGAGCAACTTCAGCAGCTTGACCAAAAACCATATCCTCTAATTCTTCCAGCCGATTAATTAATTTTTGGTAGCTCTCTGCTGAGATAATCACGTGGCTAGTCCGTGATTGCTTAGTTACTAGAACTGGTTCAGTAGCAGCCTTATCAAAAACCTCACCATGTTTGTTGTGGGCATCTGTTGAGATGTAAGAGTGTAGGTCTGCATAGCAATTTGGACTATATCTTAGCAGATAAATCTGCTCATCTCAATTCTGGATCGAGATAATAGAGTGTTCATTATTGAATGTTAGATTTCCCAGCACACATCAAAGCAATAGATTACACTATTGGGTTTAATCTTTCAGAGACTGGAGTAACTGGCTAGGGCGTGCCATTTTCACAGCAAGATAAAGATTCGGATAGCGAACAAATATATAGTGTTCATATTTATACCAATGCATTTCACTCTTTTCTTTGTTACAAACCTGGCAAATAACCCATAAATTCCTGAATTCCATTGATAACCAAGGATACTGTGACCGAGGTAGCTTGTGATCTATCGTCTTGCCACCTTTGTCAGAGTAGTGAGATCCACAAATTGGACAATACCAGTTAGAATTTTCTCTTACCCAATCTTTGCTTTATTGAGTTGTTCCACACTCAAAATCACCATTAATATACCGCCAATAATCGAATTTTCTATAAGTTTCAAAATCTTCATGAGTTAGCCTGTGATATCGTTTGTTACCAATTGAGTCCGCAAGCTCAAATAATTCTTTAAGTTCTTTTTCTTCAAAATTAACCATATTTACCGCTAAATTTTTACTGTCCTATATATTTTTTGATTCTGCTTTTTATTGTATTTAATGTTAGTACTTTGACTGAAATCAATAAATTCAATTTCTGTCTCAGGAAACTGCTTATCTATTTCTTCTGCTACCTCGTTAACTTCTTTAGATAAGCTTTGGTTATAGTCGTTTATTTCTTGATTAGTGAGATATCTATTACCAATACGGTCGGACTCAATAAATAATTCTTCAAGTGTCAATTCTTCAAGCTGATAATTATCTATAAATTCCTCTATTTTTTGATAAAAATTAACAACATTATCCCAGCCAATATTCTTGTAAAAGTTTTGTTTTAGCCAAATTTGGTCTTTTTCATGAAGCTTACTCCGATTCTTGGAGTTAGCGAGTTGAACAACCCGATAACTCATTCCTCTAAAATTCCTTTTTTTACCTTTTTGATCGTTCATGTATTCAGTGCTTTATCCTAAAGTCCATTTGAAAAAAGTAATTACTGCTTTCCGAATTTCACTATCTTCATATTTGAGAATTTCTTTAGTATTAATAGCTAACTTAAGTCTAATTTTATCGACTAAATTTTTTAGAGATTTATTGTCTTTTTTGAGTTGTTCATTAACTTCTATTAAGTTTTTGTTTTGAGAATATATTGTCTTGAGTTCAACTTCTAAAATATTATTTATCTGAGACAAGCTTTTAATTTCAGCTTCGTATTTTTCCCTATCCTGTTTTGGATATTTTTTAAGTTGGTCAATTTTGGCAGCATACTCCTGTTCTTTCAACTCAATTTCTTTAGTTTTCTTCGTTACCAGACCTTTCTGGGCCGCTTGAAGGCGCTGACGCTTAATTAGTTCAGAACCAGCAAAATGCGAAATAGCTCTGCGAATGGTAATCTCATCAGGATTAGTACTAAAGTCAATTACTTCCAAAGCACGCATAGCATCTGCTTTTGTCCATGCCTCACTTTCAAGTAACTTAATAGCCTGTGACTTATTCACGTTTGCTTAGAACAGTAAGTGTAATTTATATCATGATTTTATCAGTATATAATTTCCATGCCAACAGGCCAGATTCAATAAAAGCGCTAACTTTACTAAACTTATAGATACCGGGGACTACTACGGTTTATGTTGTGAGTCAGCTAAATTCATGGGTTTAACGATCGATCGCGTCGCGTTGTACTAAGCTTTTATCTCTCCAAAATCAAGTAGTCTAACTAGGTACATGGCGTCAGGTCAGTTATTTAGGTAATTTTTTCATTGAAAACCCTTGCTTACCTAGCCAAAAAAAGCTATCTCTGAATGCAAGTTGGTATCATTGTGCAAGACTACCCTAATTTGGTAGCGATCGGGTTACGATCTTGTCATATACCTTTTTTGATTTGAGAAGTCCTATTCCAGAATTTTCTGGTTAAAATAGTATATCTGTTCTACTCAAACTCCCAGAGCAACACTCCTTAAAACCATATATTAAGAGGCATTAGAGGCAGGAATGGCTATCAACACCGATACTTCAGGCAAGCAAAAAGCACTGACTATGGTGCTCAACCAGATTGAGCGCAGCTTTGGTAAAGGAGCAATCATGCGCTTGGGCGATGCTACCCGGATGCGGGTGGAAACGATTTCCAGTGGAGCGCTTACCCTAGATTTAGCATTGGGTGGTGGTTTACCCAAGGGGCGGGTAATTGAAATTTATGGGCCGGAAAGTTCTGGTAAAACTACAGTAGCGCTACACGCACTCGCCGAAGTGCAAAGAAATGGCGGTATTGCTGCCTTTGTTGATGCTGAACACGCCCTAGACCCTACTTATGCTGCCGCATTGGGTGTAGATATTGACAATTTGTTGATTTCCCAACCTGACACTGGCGAATCAGCTTTAGAAATTGTCGATCAACTTGTTCGCTCTGCTGCGGTTGATATTGTAGTTATAGACTCAGTAGCAGCATTGGTTCCCCGTGCTGAAATTGAAGGCGATATGGGCGATGCTCACGTTGGTCTGCAAGCGCGGTTAATGAGCCAAGCCCTCCGTAAGATTACTGGCAACATTGGTAAATCTGGTTGTACAGTAATTTTCATCAACCAGTTGCGACAAAAAATCGGTGTTACTTACGGTAGCCCAGAAACGACTACTGGCGGTAACGCATTGAAATTTTACGCTTCGGTGCGCTTGGATATTCGTCGGATTCAAACCTTGAAAAAAGGTACAGATGAATATGGTAATCGCGTTAAGGTCAAAGTCGCCAAAAATAAAGTAGCGCCGCCTTTTAGAATAGCGGAATTTGACATTATTTTTGGTAAAGGTATTTCTACTTTGGGTTGTGTTGTTGACTTAGCAGAAGAAACTGGCATTATTGTCCGCAAGGGAGCTTGGTATAGTTACAATGGCGATAATATCTCCCAAGGACGAGATAACGCCATTAAGTATCTAGAAGAAAAGCCTGAATTTGCTGAAGAAATTAAGAAACTAGTGCGTGAAAAGCTAGATAAAGGCGCTGTTGTTTCTGCTAACTCCGTAGCTAAAGCTAGTGATGAAGATGAAGAGGAAGAAGTAGATTTAGAGCCAGAAGAATAAGAAATGCGGATTTATTAATCTGCAATTGCTAATAGATGGTGCGTTACAAAGAAAGCTAACGCACCTTATTTTTTTATCAAGATTTGGATATTGTTAAATACAAGCTCAAATTCAGATAGTGAATAGCTTTCGACTGATTTTCACATCCTACTTGATATTTTGGCGTAGGAGACGCTGCGCGTAGCTTGCTTCCATGTAGTGGTAGGACTTGACTCAGCGACCATCGTATTGACAGACTACTATTAGGGAAAAATACTGGATCGGGGTTTCAGCCTGAGATTGACACTAATGACCAGCTATATGGTAATATTTCATAGCATTATGCTAAAAAACTTTGTTTAGAATCAAAGAGTAGCCAACCCATGAGTTTAGCTGTAATTAAGTTCTCTTCAGAAGAGTGCGGCATCTGCCACAAAATGTCTTTTTATGACAAAAAAGTGGCTGAAGAACTGGGTTTAGAGTTTATCGATGTAAAAATGCAAGATACGACTGCTTACCGCAAGTATCGCAAGATTTTATTGACTCAATATCCCGATAAATCAGAAATGGGATGGCCTACTTACATCATCTGCAATTCTCCAGAGGGGGAATTTCAGATTGTTGGTGAAGTAAAAGGAGGCCATCCCAAAGGGGAGTTTAGAAGCCGTCTGCAAGAGGTTCTAGATTCCACAGCTAATCAGAACTAATTACCTCAAAAGATTTAACCTCTAAGGCAGGGCCAATCATGGCAGTTGTCATGATATCTTCACGCACCTGCCCTTTAACTTTTGCTTTTTGTCCGGCTTTGAGTAAGTCTTTATCAGCCCCTCTGAGGATTTCGTAAGTAACACCCTCTTCTGTAACTAACGCCCATGCGCCTGTACCAATATCACGACGTTCGACTGTACCTGTAAGTGTGATGCTCATAACAGTTCTGAGTGCTGAGTGGTGGAGTTAGGAGTAAATCGCGTCTGTTAAGAGTTAGGAGTAAGGAGTTATTAAGAATTCTTTCCCACTCCCCACTCCTCGTTTACGCAATTTTCTCTTCGTTTTTCAATGCTAAACCGACGACCCCGACATATCAAGGTTTTTTGGTTCTGAGCTTACAATTCTACTCATTTGCTACTCGTTCAGAGTATTTACAACCCCATTTTGAGGATCTTTGCAGGAGATCGCACTGCTAAAATGCTACTTATTCTCGTGGCGATCGCTTGTGAGCAAAAGTTAATGGAAGTTATTTTAATCCGTAGCGACGGCGAACGCAAAACAATTAAACTCCCAGAACTACCAAACTACCCAGAAGTATTAATCGGTGCTGGCAGGGCTTTCAAAAAGCATCCCCAAACTGATGAATACAATGAAGTCTCAGTCTGGATAGTTCCTCTTGCTGAAAGCTGGGACTTCCTGAAGTGACAAAACTTAATTTTTGTCACTTTGTTTTTAAAAATTCTTGGCAGTGCAAGAGAACTATCCTACATTGTAAGAGCATTCTATTTTTTATTTATCATGCCTGAACCAACTTTAGCAGAAGTATTTGGTGTGAACGCTACTCAGACAGAGACAGACTTAGTAATTAAAAAGTCTGATTTACCTGGGCTAACTCCATCAGTGAATAACACGGCTGAATCATTGTTAGTAGCAGTTGCTTTAAAAGCTAAATCTGGTCTACCAGATACGGCAAGAGAAACTAATATAGACCAATCAGTTGCTCTAACTGATGGCTTTGGGCAAACAGTAGCTATTCGAAATGAGGGTGTTTATCTAAGGACAACTATTTCAATAGAGCTTGATAAGCTTATCCCCAATGCTGGCATCATTGACCCAGATGATTATTAATAATGCAAGGGCTAACACTTCAAGATTTATTTGGGGCTAGTGCTTATCAGACTGCCACTGAATTAGTGATTAAAAAATCAGATTTATCAAGAATTGGGCTAACCGCAACAATAAATAATAGAGCAGAACAACTTTTAGTTGCAATCTTGATAAATGCCTTAAGTAATTTCCAAGGCTTTTTAGTAGATGAACAAGGGAATATATTATCAGATAATAGCAAACCTCTTGGATATGATAACAAAGAGCTATACGAATATTTAGAAATGTTCGTCTGGGATGACTATTCAAAGAAGAAAAATGACAATATTTTTCTTACAAAAACAATTGTTTTAGCGAGCTATGTTCAAGCAGATTAAAGATTTTGCAGTCAAGACTGTTGCCGAAGATTCAGATTATCTGATAATGCAAAACCCCAGCACAGGGGAGACTTATAGTATTACAAAAGCTGATTTTCTTGCGGGTTTAGTTCCTGTTAGCAATACAGTTAATCTTGTCTTTTCATCAAGTGGAGATGGTAATGGGTTATTTTATTATTTAGGTACAAATAAAGGTACTACACCGTGGTCAAGTCCGGCGGGTAATAATTTAATAGTAACTGCAAGTTCTACCGAATCAGGAAGCCCAATATCTTTAGTTGATAGACAAAATAGCGAGTGGTTTAGCTCTGCAATAGCAAATAGCTGGGTAAGTTTTTATATTCAAATAGGAAAACTTAAATGTAATTACTACTCTTTAAAAACGAGAGCTAACAATATAGATTACTATCCAAGGAATTGGATATTAAAAGCTAGTAATGATGCTAATAACTGGGATATTATAGATACTCAACTCAACAATACAGTTTTAAACTCTGTATCCCAATGGCTGTCTCTACCTGTCGCTAGCGCAACACCATATTCATATTTTCAACTATTACAAAATGGGCTTGACTCCTCAAACTCAAATTATTTCTGCTTAGGTGAAGTTGAATTTTACGGAGAATTCATACCTAACTAAAATGAAAAAATGCTATGGCTGGAGAAGCAAAGATGGAGTTAATAACGATGTTTGGTTTCTCGCTTGCGCGGAAAGCCCCGGCTGGACTCCTAACCCTCTCTATGGGGGAAATTACTCTTATCCTTCAGATAATGGAGTTAATCTTGCCCAAAATGATTATGGTGCAGTTCCCATTAGTATTACTCCTTTAGCTAGTCAGAGTGAAATTAATAGGTGGTTAAATGGTGCTACGGCACAGGGAAGCTGTGATAGTTGTCTGGTAGCATCAACTTTTTATTGTCAGGGGAAAGGGCAAGCTAAAGTCCTAGCTTCTGGCGTTGAATATGTTTTTAATAATACTCCTATAGAAGTCTCATGCCAGGGCACAAATTTAGTAGTAAGTAGTAGAAACATAACTGTGAAAAGTTGCAATGATTATAAGGTTTACTGTGATAATGATTGTCCTGAAGGTAGCATCAAATGCACTCACAAAAAATATCCTGGGTATTGCTGTATTCCGTGTAAACAAGTCGGAGGAAAGCTCAAAAATATGGCTAACAAGGTAGGTCGATAAATGCCAGAAGTTTGCAAGGATATCGACCAGGGACTAGCAGCTTTAAATAAAAAAATTGATGAGCAAAACAATCAAATCAAAAAATTAGAACAAAAAATAAATCAGTGTTGTAATAATAAAAATATTAATAGCAATGGTAACAATGCTAATTTGGAGAAACAAGTCAAAGAATTAGATAAAACAATTGAACTACTTAAAGAAGCAGTTGTGGAATGCCTAAATAATTTTGCAGATATCGAAAATACAAATCAAGAGTTTGCCCTAGCCTTTAAGGGTTTGTATGAAATGGTAACGCCACTTATAGATAGTATGTCAACGGTTATTGGTTTTTTAGGAGATTCCGATTAATGCCTAGCTGGAACGGCTCACCCATACCACCGTCGCCACAGATTAAAATCCCAAATTCCATTCCTCAAAATTTTAACTGGGGTTCCTATGCGGCAGATCCAAAAGGAACTTTCAATAAATTTAAAGGTGCTAGAGAAGTTAATCGACTTAATTGGAAAGGATACAGAACTGCCAGTGCTAGCGCCAAAAGAATCATTCTTTCTTCACCTAGCAAAAAATTCATCAGCGATGCTATGAAGCAGGTTAAAAGCTTAAGGCAAGCGAGGAAAATAGCTGACAATGCCAAAAAAACGGCTGATGCCGTTAAAAAAGCTTCTGATATTGCTACTAAAGTAAATGAATTATTATTTAAAAATGTTCCCGGTAGCGCAGTACTAGATAAAGCGTCCCGTGTTGGCGGAATTTTAGGAATTCTTGCGGCTATTGGGGTAGTAGCACTTGCCAAGCTGCAAGAATTTGTCACAGGAACTATATTTGATAATTTAGATAATATAAATAATGAGCTTACCAAAATTAACACAATTGCTGTAGACAATGGCTTGAAACTTAAAAGGTTTGATACTAAAATTCAAAAATTTGAGAAAGAATTGAATGCTAACTCTAAAGACTTTTATCAATTAAATAAACAAACAGAAGTTAATACTAAAGGTACAGTAGAAGCTAAGAAAGAAGCTAACGATGCTCTATACGAAGCTAGAGCAGGAAGAAAAATATTAACTGGATTAGCAGATTCTGCTAGAAAATTAGCAAATGATGCTTTATATGAAGCAAGAGTAAATAAGCGCGATACTGATTCAAAAATTAGTACAATTCAACAACAAATTAATAAACTTGGAAACGACGCTAATCAAAAATTTCAACAGCAAATTCAAATAACAATTACGAATATTCAAAAAGGGCTAACAGAAGCAAAGGCGCAAGCCCAAACCGCTACTACTATTAATGGGGTACAGGCTAATCTAATTACTACTGTACAAGGTACAATTAAAGGAATTGATACGAAAATTGTAGATTTAAAAAACTCTGTTGTTCAAATAATTAATAGCAAGATTCAACCACTTGAAATAAAACAGCAACAAACAGATCAAAAGCTAGGTGTAACAGAGACTTCTATTGTGGATGCTGTCGTTGGGCTAAAACAAACTTATCAGTTATCTTATGACGCTCAAGCTGCAAAGTGGAATTCTGATTTAAGCAAGCTGCAAGGCAAAGTAGGTGATATTGAAAAAGTAACCACATCAAGTAGCTACAAATTGACTACTGCTGATTTAACTAAAGATGTAAATCAGCTTAAGCAAGATGTTCCTAAACTTAAAAATGATTTAGAAACTAATAAAGCTGATATTAAAAAAATTGATACAGAATTAAAGGATCAGGTAAAAGTGAATGAGCAAGCATTACCAAAGCTAGACCAAATATTAGGAATATTACCCTTCATCCCTGCTCGTGCTGCAGCAGCAATTAGACCAGATATTCCCACAATTCCACAAATAGAAGCAGCAGCAGCTACAGGGACTTGTAGAACGACCCAGCCAGGCGGCTGTATGACAAGAGCGCTTAACGATAACACAGATCGGATAACAAACAACAATAATGGCAATGCTGCTAATATTCTCGATGCCGTGAATACAGGCGCTAATGCAGCTCTGCTAGCTGGGCAAGATACGATATTAGAAAGGCTTGGACCGCAGCTTCCTGGTGGGTTAAGCTCTACTTTTGGCAGGTTATGGAAAACTCTGCAAATTGATAGAATTCTTAATGTATTAATTCTAATTACTACTTTCCACAATGCCTTGATGCTCTCAAATAACATTGCTCAAACGTTATTTGGTGCGGTTGACAATATTTCCCAAGCTGTAGGCTTTAAATGGAAAAATGAAAAAGGCGAAGAAGAAGGTTTCGGAGAAATTGTCAAAGAATGGACATCAGATTTTTTTAAATCAATATTTGGAGTAGAAAATTATAATAATTTAATTGCAACTTATAAAAGAGCTAATCGAATTTATCAAGCTGGGGCTAATATAATTAATGCTACTCGAAGTATGGTAGATAGCCTTCGGAATATTACAGAATATTGTGCTGAAAATATCGGTAAAGTAGGAAACGCTCTCAAAAAAGCAGGTGCGATTGCTGGAGATGCTTTTAACTGGATGCCTGAAAATGTTGATGGTCGTAGCTTGTGGATACGTCGACTGGAAAATATTAATGAAGTGGCTGAAGGAATTGAAATGGTTACAGGAGAGGTTCTATCAATCACTCAAAATGTTAATGAAATTCGTGAGCAAACTGAAGAGTTTGACCGAGGCGTAAAAGGACTACCGCCTAAAGAAAGAGATGACAATGAGCCTGTAAAGGCTAGAGAAGACGCTGGACTTGCTGCTAGTTTATCGGGTATAATACCATCAGAACTAGAGAGAAATCCTAACTCTTAAATATGCCATTACCCTCTAATTATAATCCGTGGAGTCATTTTATATCTGTCATTGCACAGGTACAAAATCGGATTACAAAAGAGGATTTCAAAGATGTAGGTGATGATAGTTGGGAACCTGAAATTAGCACCCCTAGAGGTAGTTTAAGGGTAGCTTGCACGATTAGAGCTAATGATTCAGCACAGTTAGTAATATTAAGATTAATTCTCTATTATATTGTTCTTCGTAAAGCTCAAGATATGCAAATTCCTATTTATGGAATTCCTATTGGGGCATTACAAGCGCAAAGAAAATATAAGCCTCAAGTAGTACTTTATTTCTCTCAAAATGGTATTGAAGTCCCTAAAAATGGTGCGCCAACAACAGGATTTATCAGTTGGCGGATAATGTCTGAGACAAGCGAAACTATTACCAAACCTGAAATAACTAGAATTGCTAATTTAATAAAAACTAATTTTGGGGGGGCTAGTCCTTTTGTTTGGCGTAAAGGTAAGTACTTAGTTAGTTATACTGATTGGAATCAAGGATTACAATTACAAATTTTATGTAAAACTCCTGAAGACGGGGAAAGGGTTGTTAAAGAAGTGCTAAAGGTTCACGGTGCTTCTTTTGTTCGTAAAAAAATGAATAATGTTGAAAACCAAGACCCAAGCGATAGATACCCTAATACTCCGCAGCGAGAAACTATTTTAGGAGAATCAGTAGAATTACCAAAAGAACGTCCTGTAGTCGATGTTATTTTTCGCTATGCAATCTTACATTTGCATGGCTTAAAAAAACCAATTCATTTATATGATACGGGCGTTAATTTAGTTGATTGCATAGTTAGATAGGTTTAAAAAAATACCTCAATAGGTTTAACCTTCTAAGGAATTTTTATATATTGATGATTTTATTTTCGTTGTGTTAAGTTCAGTTTAATGTCTGCAAATAGAGAAAAAATCATTTTATGGTAAATTCAGTTGTAACCGCATCTATGGATATTGGATCGGGACGGGAAGCTGTAATTACTCTTCGTTCTGATGTCGCAACTTATTTTGGTATCACCGCAGCCCCAGCCGGAGATACTACTGTTACTCGCCGTCGCAAAGCCCATACTAGAGCAATTTATGATGGGTTAAGTGATACTACTGCCGTAAGTACTAATGTAGCAGCTTCTACTTGGCAAGGTGTTAAGCGAGTATCTAAAATTGGTAGTGGTAAACGCGTAAGAGTTCCTACTAAACTAACAACGGCTAAAGGCAATATTCGCTATGTTGACATTAGAGTTCCAGGGAATGCTAATGTTGCTTCGATTTCTAAATTTCTTTACAGCAAAACTGACACAGCAAAGCGCCCTGACTTTTTTATCATGGAAAGCGGCGCAAGATATCCAGTTGTCAATGTTACTGGAGATGTAAATCCTGGAGAATCGCCAACAGAAGAAACACCTTAATGAAATATGGAATAGGCTTTTGGCTGCAAGTAACAGCACAAACTTATACAGTAAATTGGGTTGATATTCCTGAAAAAATATATAATCCCATTCCTGATTTAGAGTTTGTATTGGGATCTACTTCAATTTTAATTGGGATAAATTGCCCAAAAGCCTATAAAGAATGGAGATTAGCTGCGTATTGTTCTATGCAAGCTAAAATCAATACATCAAGTCTTTTTGGGCAGTGGGTTGATTTAAAAACTGAATCTTTATTAATTCAAAGACTCACGTTGTTAGAAATACCTATTATTGGAAATGCTGAATTAAGAATTAAGCTTAAAATCCCTCACTGGCATGAAGAAATTTATGTAGAAATTTGGGAATACACGGGTACAAGCTCATCATCAATAGAAGAAAGACTTGAAAATATCGAGATAGATTTAGCGAGAATAGAATCAAAAATTGATAATACTTCTGATTACAATCAATGACATGGGTAAATTTAGGAAGTTTTGCGATTACTGCTGAATGGCAGTTTAGCCCTGTTTTTAATTCAGATTTGATTAGAATTACTCATTTGTCAGTTCCTTTAAAACAGGATTATATAAAAGCTGTATTAGCTCATGGGTTTCAGGATGATTTAATGGTTTGTCTTTTTAATCCCAGGCGGTTAACTTGCCGTCAAGAAAGAGAAATTTTTAATTTTCCTGACCTTAATCAAATTTCTAAAAGCCTTGCTTTTAAAAGATTAGATACAAATCTTGATATTGTTTGGAAAATAAAAATAGAGTATAAAAATATGTTGATTTCTTCTAATAAACCTCAAACTACCAATGCTCAATCTTTACCAGACAGTTTAATTGTAAATGCAAAAAAACTTGTAATCCCTGAAAAAACAGACGGCAGCAGACGAAATTATTTAATTTCAAATTTGGGCGCGCAAACAATCTACTTTAAATATTTACCAATTGGAGCAGATTCTACGGCGTCTACTTTTGTAATTTCTCCGACTGATTATGATTTTTTACTTAATTCTGGTGAAAAGTGGCTAGATAGTACACTTTCGCAAAACGCGGTTTTTGGAATAGCTGCTAACGCGTTGTTACCTACTAAAGTAAAAGCGATTGAGTATAACTACTTATGAAATTTGATGTTACCTTAGCATCCTTTATTTTTGGAGCGATTGCTACGGCTTCAGGATGGGTGCTGTGGTGGATAACAAAGATTCAGAATGACAAGTTTAGCGCGATTCAAAAATCTACGGAAGCTGCAACTAAAGAATATGCGGCACAGCGCGATTTCGAGCATTTAAAAAATAATCAAATTAATATTTCTAAAGGGATAGCGGATGGTTTCGATGATTTAGAAGAAAAAGTTGATAATTTAAAAGAAAAATTAGAAGAAAAAGTAGACAGTTTACACCAAGAAGTTTTTGAAATAAAAGCTTATATGATTCGCTACGGAATTGCTCCAGATGGCGAAATATCCAAGAGCAGAGAGAAATAAAATACGAGAATTTTCTGATGCTAGATCAGAAAAATTCTCACATCTTGGGGAGTAACTACCAAATTACTCCTATGGATGCTACTACTATAAGCTTAATTTTTTTATACTTTCCTGCCATGCTTGGTGATTGCTGGCGTTGGACTTACTGTTTACTTCTTGATGCGGCTCTTGCCAGAAGATGTACAAGATTTTTTAAATTTTGACATGACCAATCCTAGAAAAAATAAGCGCAAAAAGTAAACATAATCTCCATTTCGGCACTTGGGCGCACATATTATCGATTCCATTCACAACGAAATTTATATTATCGAAATTCTTCTTAATCGATAATATGGAATCTTGCAAAATCTCCATTTTGTCACTTAACAGGCTTCAAGCCTGTAAGTTCGTAGGTCAATTTGTTGCCAGGTTGCTTACGACCTTGTACAAAATCGTGTTTTCTAAGTTGATGCAATGCTGGATATAGCCGATGAAATCCCATGTGTAACGTTTCATGGATTTGAACTGCACGAAGCGGCCCAGCCTTTAGTAACAAATCATAAATTTTGGCTTCATCCTCATTCATTTTTTTCAAAACCTAAGCATATTGGATGATATCGAAGCTCGTATCCACCTTGATTGTCATTGCCAAAAAGCGGATCGGTACAGCTTCTTCAGAAATTGGCAGAAGACAACGGGAGCATAAACAACGCGGATCTCCAGCGTCATAACTTTGACTAAAACTAACGTCTGTAGAAAGTGCTTTGATTTGGGGCATAATTCCGTTTTTGTCACTTGACTTTTGTCACTTCACTTGCGATCGCTACATTCTACTAGCGGGTGATTCTCTCACGAGCGATGTCTACGCCCGCATTACACTTTGACCAATTGGTGGGGAAAATAAGCCTTATGGTGGCGGTTTCGATCGTCTTTAACGGAGATACCATTGGCTCCAATAGCGGTGATGGTAGCGAAGGTCTCTTTATGCTTGCCAACTAAAACGACGACCTCATCCCCTACCTTCAGATCGTGCCTGGGTGACTCTTCGCAGTGAACTAAATCATTGAAAGGTAATGTCTGTCTGCCCTTCCCCTCAACGGCGGCGCTAACTGTTCCCAGTTCATCCACTATAAAGAAGACTGTAGCCTTGCGCTTGTAAGAGACGCTCGTGTAGACAGCCTTTTCCTGAATCAGAGGTATGGGCGGTTCTGTCTTCACCAGTGACATGGCTGCTAGTGATATGGCCGGTGTATTCGCGTCAACTTTTTCAAACTCGCCCGGATGTAGACGTATTCCTGATTCAGTTTTAATAACCGAGTTATCCACAAAAGCGATCTTCTGCACTAAACCAAGTGCGTCTAATCGGGTGGGGTGGGAAAGGATTCTAATGTAATCACCAGTTTGAAATTCTTGGGGTGCATAGGGTGAGGGGTTAGACCCTCCATTTCGATCATTTTGAAAAGTTGAAAAAGTTACTGGATCTACGGGATCAGGCTGTAATTTTATCGGCTGTAACTCTTCTGGTGTAATGTCTGTGGGGCTGATCCCGTAGATTGAATCATTTTTTTGATGCGTATTCTTTATTTCTGGTACGGGCGAAAAACTAAGTAGGTAGTTAGTGCTGTCTGCGACCTCGTTAAAAGCTGATCCCGTAGATCCAGTGACTTTTTCAACTTTTTGATTTTTTTCCATACTTAATACGCCTGTCGTGTGCGCTACATCGTCAAAAGCTGATCCCGTAGATCCAGTGACTTTTTCAACTTTTTGATTTTTTTTCGTCCACTTTCTCACCCAAGCTCCAGCAAATCTCACCCGTTCGCTTTCCCAACCTAATCGGCTCATAACTGCGCCAATTCGCTTAGAAAACCCTACATCCTGCCTTGATGTTTCAATATCTAGGAGCTTGAACAGTTCAGGGAGTGTTACCAAATCTTTGTACTCAACATACTCCTGAATCTTCTCCAGCCAGGGGTCAACCACTTGAAAATGTTTGTTGAGTTCTTCCACAAGTTGCTCTTGTGCCGATGTCAAATTCCACTTTTCCCCAGACTTGTAAAGGGCATAAGCTGCGGACCAAAGAAAATCTCTTTCGGCGGCTACTTGCTCAACGGGAATCATGCCTTTAACGGGAATTACCCAAAATCGTCTACTGCCTGTGGGGTCGGCAAGTATTTCCTGTTCGTTGGTAGTTCCCACTAAGATTGATCGGCGCGGATATGCCTTCACCGTGCGAGAGTAAGGCGTGCGGTAGCTGTCGGTTTTGGTGGTGATGAATTTCTTTAAAGCACTAACGTCCTTTTTCTTGTAGACGTTCTCAAACTCTGACCACTCCAGACACCAAAACTGATGCAGCTTCATCCGTTCGTCTTTCTCGTTGGCGTCGCCCATATCATCGCTGAACCACTCTTCACCAAAGAGATTGCGCCAGAAAGTACTCTTACCTATTCCCTGGCGCGGATTGACAAGGATAGGCACGGATTCAACCCTACATCCAGGTTGCTTAATTCGGGCAACGGCTGCAAGTAAGGTTTTCTTCATATATATGTTGTAAAGTTCGTTATCTGTCCCAAAGTAGCGAGTCGCTAAGTTGTCCAAAATGCTCACATCGATGTCAGGATATCTAGCCGCGACTGTTTCCAAGTAATCGTTAACTGGGTGGTAAGCATTCTGTCCGGCAAGCATTTGGACTATTGCTTGAGCATCGCCGATAGGCACTGCTTCACCAAATTCTAGAGCCATCCGTAAACGAATCTGGTCTAAATCAAGTTGATCTCCAGCTAGTTCAATTTGATTTACCATCTGATTGATTCGCAAACCTTCACCCCAGCCCTGGCGGACGATATCAAACTGGCGCTTGAGCTTACACTTAGTTTCTTCTCCTTCTTCTAATTGCTGCTGAATCCATAGCTCTTCAAGTTTTTTACGCCATTCCTCAATGGTCAAGGCGTTATCGATTAACTTGTCAAACTCTTCTTTGCCGTTATTGCTGATAAAGTCATCCATGCCTTTTAATTCACCTGGAGGTAGTTCAATGACCATTACCTTAGATCCAGATGCACTTAGCTCTCTAGCCATTCCTAGCAGGGCATTTTGAACAGGTCTTTTGTGCATAATATCGTTATCGAAGCACAGGTAAAAAGTTCTACCAAACCCTGTAAACAGTTTGAGTGAATCGTGCAATCTGCCGTTCTTTCTACAAGTGGAAACACCCGGAATCGAAATTGTTATGTATTCATTTGATAGTCCGCAACCCGCTTTTTTTGCTCCTTCTGTCAGGATTATTGGCTTAGATTTATCGGCGATGACTGCTTGCCAAAAGTTATTAATACCCGTACTTAAAAACAGAGGATAGGAATCGTAGTCAGTAGCACCAATATATTTTGTAGCTTTTCCTTGTTTGTTTATGCTGGGGATATCTGGCTTAACTTGAACACCAAGCAACGTAGGCTCTTCCGTAAGAGGATCTATACCAATTGCAGTCCAGCAAGGTACTAAATGGTTAGAGTGTTTCCACCGAGCATTGCTGTTTCTATTAAGCAGTCTATCGACTTCAAAAGCATCATTAATTGTTCGGAAGTTTAAAGATATTATCAAGTCGTTAATACCACTCTTTACCCATTCTTCATAGTGGCGTTTATCATAAGCTTCGGCGATATTTGTGATAGAATTGTTGTCAATAGACGGGGTGTAAATCATCTTCTTTTCTTTTATAAATTACTAATGCGAAAGGTGCTTGTTACACCTTTTTTTTTTACCTGTGACTATCAAGCGAAATGACAGCAGTTAGCTTCTATCATTTCCGTAAACATCTCAACTCTTCAGCTATTTGCTTGAGTTGTGTAACGAGTTCTGGATCTTCTTTGAAATGCCCAAGGGCATCCTTAATAATGAGAGCGGTTAATGATATGGCTTCGGCACGAGTCAGTCTTGGATCGACTGTTTGCACGAATTCAGTTAACTGATGTGAGTGAAATGCAACGGCTTGGCTGGCGTTGTTCTCCTCTGGGGAGGCAAACAAAATTTCATCTGGGAGTACTACGATCGCGGCTTTTATTTCTTCTTCTCTGTTCATAATTGCCTCTAATCAACTAGTTTCATAAACTCTGCAAAGTCTGTTGTAGTTACTCCAGTGAACCATTCGCACTTTATAGGTAATCCTGACTCAACAGCTTGAATTGCCATCTCTAAAGAAGTACATTCTGGTTTCAAATTTTGATAGACCAGTTCAGCAAGCCCGGTTATTTGTTGTTTGCTTAGATATTGAGGGTCTATTGCATAACATTGCGGTGCGCCTAGTTTTGGAACTGCGGGGATAAGGGAGAGAACAGGTACTTGATTGTCTGGAAAGAACTGATTGAATGGAGTATCGTCCTTCAATGTTGCGTAAGTTTGTGGTAATTGTTCGTTAGTCATTAGTCATTAGTTAGGAGTTATCGCTAACGTCTTCAAAAACAAGGTACACTCTGCTGTCGTTTTGGTTTGGGGGCGATTGATGTAAGGTGGGGATTTTTCAATCAATCGCAAGCCGTTCCCTTCGGCATTCTCTAAGAACAATTCGGCGGCTTGTTCTACTTTGTCGGTGGCGGCCCACACTCGAACTCTGATTAGCTGGGTTGCTTCTTTGGCTGGTGTGTTGTCTCGCAGCCATTCTTTTTTCTGAGAATTCCAGTACCAGCCAAGCCGGTTTAGTTCTCTGTATAAGTCTTCCTGTGTTTTGTGTGGGAAGGTCAATAGCTGGCAAGCTCTACAGTATTTCTGGGTTTGTTTCATTCGGCGCTGCTCACAGTTCTCGATCGCGTTCGGCGATCGCTTTTACGTGGTTGGCGGCAACCGCCAAAATTTCAGTTTTTTGTAAGTGATCAAGCCCCTGTACCCTGACAATGATTTCTTTGGGGATGTTATACCCGTGATTTTTTGCTATCTCGGTAAGATCCTCTTCATCATCTTGTCTTATGTATTCCACTAGAAGACCCATTAGGTCTAGTAAGTAAGGTTCACAAAGGTCAATTAACAGGTCTTCACTCATAGTTATTAGTTGGGTGCAAGGGTGCAGGGTACTGGAAATTAGCGATCGCCTTTACGGGTCAGTTCTTGGTTAGGTGAGGTTTCAACCAAATCTGTTCATTTGGCTCACGGCTTAGTTTCTCCACAGTGAGAGATTTGAGATGCTTCCGAAATTCTTTGAGTTGGGCGTTATCCAGAGTGTTGTAATGCCTTGTTCCGTAAGTCTTTTCAAGATAATCTTTGACTTTGAGGGTACAGTTGGATTGTCTCTGTAACCTCTCGAATTCATCGGCGATTAAGTTGATCGTCTCTATCCGCCAGGAGTCAGCATTTGTCATAGGGCATAGGGCATTGGGCATTGGGGAATGAGCGATCGCATTTCTTCCATCCAGACTTCAGGGAGAAGTACCACAACTGAACAGTTGAACTGTTTGACAAGCAATTGATACTCCTCGTCTTGTTCTGGCAGGGCATCAACAATGACTATTGAAGGACGATGCTCTTCTATTTCGTCTCTGAGTCGTTTCAGTGTTTTGGCTTTGGAGCGCCAAATAGATTGCTTTGTCTTAAGGTCGGTCAATGAAGTAGTCATTGGTCATTAGCTATTGGGGAATGGGGAATGAGGAATGAGGAATAAACGATCGCACTTCCTCAGTAGACATAGGTTTAATTCACTACATAGTCACGGGTTCACAAAACGAGAGGTGAAATAGGTCAAATCATTGCTGATAGATGGTTTCACAGGTTGCCCTAAGTGCGATCGCATTAGTATCTACTCCGGGAATTCTAGGAAAAGCAGGGATAAGTTGCAGCTTGTCCCTGCTTTGTTGTGTAACCAAGAGAAAATCGAAAAATGGAACTAAATAAAAATGACGTTGTGACGATGCATGACGCATTTTCTTTTAAAGCTGGAGGAATTTTTAAGGTTGGTCAGCTGTACGCGGCTATCGAAAATTATCTTGGTAACGACCTTGCCAGGTGGTTTAAACACAAAGGAATTGAGTGTGAAGTCCTTCAAGTTAAAGGTGGTGGCTGGCAGAAAGGTAAAATCTACTTGCGGGTGGAGTTTATACCGGATGAGCCTTCTACAGTTAACCTTGATCAACAATCACCATTAGATGATCTACGGTCAAGCCTGGATAAATAATCAGAAATTAAGCGATCGCACAAAATAAAACCGTCTTGCCACAGCAGGCAGGACGGTTTTATTCAAGTTCCTCAGATTGATCCAGTTCTTCTAATAAAGATTCAAATTCCTGGATGTTTGACTCAAGCTGTTGAATTTCCTGTTTTTTGGTCGCTACCTGATCCCGATATTCGCTGATCAGCCGACGAACGATTTTCCCAGGAGTGCCTTTTCTTCTGGCTGTAGAGACTGTTCTTGACGAGCCATAGTCTCTATCAACTCCGAGCGGCTCATGCCCAAACGAGTAGCCTGACGATCTAAGCTCTCTATTGAAGTTTGAGTCAGAGATATGTTGACTCTGACTTTCCCCTCGTCGTACCAGCCATGTTTCTTCTTGGTCATTTGGTGAAAGCATCATATTTCTTACACAACATTTTATCCTAATTTCTTACACAAGATTATTGCATATCTTACACAAGATGTTATTATGCTCTTATTCTTACACAAGAATCGAAGATTAGATACTCGCTCCCTCCTGCCTCACCGTTCGCAGGACACACCAATAACCACGGAGCAAGCACCCACGCTACGGCGCGGAAACACCCTGCCATCACCAAGAACAAAGTGCGGACAACGAGATTGCCGCGCGGTGATTTATTTCAATCCAAAGTCAGCGACCAACTAACCTAACAGGTAAACAACATGACAAAAACAGTGCAACAACTGGTCACAAAGCTGCAAGGCTTCCCTGATGACACAGTGGTAACTATCAGAGATGTCACTGGCGTGGAATTTTTCATTACTACTTTTGACCACGGAAGCAACGGTCTGGCGATCGTAATCAACGACGAAGACCCAGAAAACGACCAAGACGACGAGGAAGAATAAACCTGTTTACCCTTTAGCTGGAGGCAACCTTAGACGAAAAACCAATAATTTTAGCACGTTTAATTTAATCTACTCACGTCAGCAGTTCTCATATCTGCTGGCGGTTCCTCTAACCTAAAAATGAACAAATACGCTGATATCACCAAAGACTTGCAACTACTAGAGTCTACCTTGCAGCGCGTTTTACAATCGCCAGTCTATGCAGACATGGTGAGAAGTGGGCTGTACAATCCTGACCTCAGTCTCCTAGATGCACTTCATGCAGTGCAGCAGTTCACCCGTACTAGTGATTACATTCAGAGCATACTTTATGAGTTCAGACCTGATTCATCTCCGACTCAATTCAGAGGTTGAGTGTATTGTTCGATTGAGCAACATTTCCCTTGTCCAAGCCATAGGCCGCGATAGCATTCAAGTCCACTTTGGCGATAGCGGTACTCCACTAGTCGTTGATGGAAAGCAAGGCGAAATTCTTTGGCAGCGTCTACGTGGAGATAGTGAATCCATCGTGGTAATAGAGTAGACAAAAAACAGCGTCTGGTATCCCAAACGCTAAATCACGAATTTTGATTTACAAGGAGATTTAAATATGACACATCCACTTGGATACTACACCGGGTATACTCCCGGTGACACTGGCTTGCTGGCAGAAATCCAGGAGGCTTATGGCGCACAACTTCAGCAACTAAGCAAAATAGAAAAAATGTATCTCGTCTCACGCATCGCCACTGATATTGTTGACACTGCATTTGAGGGCGAGGATGAGTCACCTTACCGTAGTCAACTTTTTGAGTTAATCAACAAGGTCAAAAGCGAGTTATCACAAACAGACCAGGAAGGGTTGCTCGAATGTCTAATTAACGGTGTGAGGTATCAAAATGAAGCCAGATAACGAATATAGACCTTGGGTAGTTTTGATGACCGTTGGCAGTCAAAGCCAGGAGGTGGCCCGCTATCGCCTGCGAGGAGATGCTGAAAGTCACGGTCAAACCTTAAACCGTTTATCTCCCGACGGTGGTTTCAAGGTTTTGTTTGAGGAGCCGCAGGTCAGTTTGAGACAAACTTATGAAAATTGAAACTATCACTTACAGAAGAGTTAGAAACCTTGGGAACTTTGAAACAGAAGCAATGGAGTTAACAGCAACTCTTGAAGAGGAAGATTTACCTGAAGATGTCGCTGAAAATTTAAAATTGTTCGTTCGTAATCAGTTGTTTCCGCCTGTGACCGAACAAGCAGGCATACCCGAAGGTTTCTAAAAACTAACCGATCGCGCAGCGCTGCGCGATCGGACACAGGAAGGAGAAGCATGAAAAACATTACTATTATTGCTGACAGCAGAGACTCCCAAGTTGAAGCATTTATAAAGATGGGAGGCAATGAACTATACAAAATTCTTGTCAGAAAAAATTACAAGATTCCGAAGAGCTATATACAATGGCGAGAATTAGCAGCATTGATTAGCTTAAACGCACCACTCTTCAAAGACACGAGGTGCGATTTAGCTCAAAGATTTACAGCGCACCGTATGGCCTTGTGGGTAGTAAAGGACGCTCCAATATATTGTTTGGATAACCAACTACTCCAACAATTTCAACAGACAGATATTGGGGATGAAAATCTAATATTTATGGATTTAATCTCTCAAATCCCTCTTCACTCAATGATGCTTTTACTACCAAGTAAAACTGTTATGTCTCCAGATGGCGGGTATGTCGATTTTCTAAATATTCATTGCTCGGATATTCAACATCCCGATTGGTCTGAAGGTGAGAAATATGGAATAAGTCCATATTTCCTAGAGCAGGAACATGATATAGTTTTTCATTTCGGTTGTGTGGACACAAAAGCTACACTCTGGTTTAGTGGATGGGGAGTTAATCGAGAAGATGGCGTTATTCATCAAAGACCGATATCTCTTGGGTCAGCGAAGGTAGGGACGAAAGACAACAGCTTTGTCCGGGAACTGCGATCGCTAACCATGCAGTGCTTAATGTTTCTGTGCTTTGAAAAGCCAGAAATTGATAATGTCACCTTCAAGGAAACTGTTAACAAAACTGGTGGGTTTACTTCCTTCAAAGAACCCAAAGAGAAATGTCTCTATCCTAGATGGTTGCGTGACGGCGAAAAGCACCAAACTAGGCATATCAGAGAAAATACTTCTCATTCCTCCCCCTCTCCCCACTGGCGGCGCGGTCATTGGCGACGGGCTGCTGTAGGTAAAGGGCGGCTCCATAGACGATGGAACTGGATAAAACCAACTTTTGTAACCGGCTCACTTGAATAGTTTTTAAAAACTGATGCTTGACGACCAGTGGATTAGTGCCGATCCGCGAACAGGGAAGTTGCTAATTCGCTTCCGTGTTCGCGGATTTAGCAAACAATTTTGTCTTTCTACCGGACTCAAGGACACAAAACGCAACCGGGAGATAGTGCGATCGCGGCGAGA
The DNA here is from genome assembly GCF_056620565.1 of Nostoc sp. LEGE 12454. NCBI lineage: Bacteria > Bacillati > Cyanobacteriota > Cyanophyceae > Nostocales > Nostocaceae > Nostoc > Nostoc sp. LEGE 12454. Next base: position 13,160 of record NZ_JBWQXL010000039.1, on the reverse strand, counting down.
TGCGATCGCCAACGATATCGCCCTGGAGCGATTTGACTCGACACTGGAAAGCTATCGCTTTAGAGCAGCGGGGAAAAATCCGGCGGTGGCAGTGGCGGCGATCGCTCGCAAGCCAAAATACGAATATAACCTTCTGGAACTCTGGAACAAGTTCACCGACTACCAAGAAACCCAGATTGAGCAAACAACCATACTCAACCGCTATAACCGCGTACTTCTTTTCACACAGCGACTTCCTACGCATTTCCTCGATGACGCGGTGAAAATTAGAGATTGGTTGCTAAACACGACTACGCGAAAAATGGCTTGGATACTGGTCAATCATTACAGCCAGTGTTGCCAGTGGGCAGTCACCTCAGAATTGATATCTGACAACCCTTTTGAGAAATTAAAAACTAAAGAACCAAAGAAAAAAACTATCGGGGAAGACCGTCGAGCCTTCACCTTGGGACAAAGGGATTTAATTATAGAAGCCTTTGAAAATCACTCTAAATATTCTCACTATTCATCGTTAATTAAATTTATGTTTTGGACGGGATGTCGTCCCGGTGAGGCTTTCGCACTGACATGGGGCGACATCTCAGATGATTACTGCAAAATTCGCATCAATAAATCACGTAATTTATACCGGATATTGAAAAGCACCAAGAACGGAGTTAAAAGGACATTTCCAACCATCCCCGGCTCCAAACTTCAAAAATTGCTGCTTGAGATCAGACCGCCTCAACCTGACCTCAACACCTTAGTTTTTACAGATGAGTCCGGCAATCCGTTATCTTCTGCTGTGTTGCAAAAAGTCTGGAACGGACACACCTCAAAAATAAACGGGCGTGAATATGTATCCGTGGGGGTTCTTAAAGAATTGGTAAAAAAGGGAAGCTTGCCTTTTTACCTAAAACCATATTCAACACGCCACACCTTTGCAACCTGGGCAATTACTCAAGGCGTTTCACCCGATAAAGTCGCCCAATGGATTGGGGACAAGGTAGAAACCGTTTTGAAATATTACTGCCATCCACAGGTAGTAGAGGCAAATTGCCCAGATTTTTAGTTTCTACTCAAATGCTACTCAAAATTTGGTTGTCAAGCCTTAAACCTTGGCTGTGAGGTAGTCTTTATTTAAGCATGTTCGTTTTTCAATGCTAAACGAACAAGTCCATAACAGACTAGGGCATTAGCAATGAGGAAGAGGCGTGCTATGTTACCACTTCCCAATCCCCAAACTGCCGGCTCGAAAAACGCACTTGTAGTTAAGCACGCTGCTACACCTAAAGTTGAACCAATGGCAAACCATTTCCAACTAGGATGTCCCAGCAGCAATGCCATCAACACAATGGGAATCAGTACACTGGCAAATAGGGGATTTAATGCATCAGTTCCCTGGAGAGTATTGCCTAATTCAGGAATTGAACTGCCCAAAACCCGGAAAGGCCATTGGGGAAGATCAAAAATATAGATTCCCTTGAGGAAGAATAACCCAGAACTGCCGGCGATTAGTCCGCTGGATAAAGACCAACTCCAAGTGAAAGGGAAGTAAACGCGTAAAAACCAAGCCAGCAGATAGGAACCAACTACCATTAAAACCTTGGGTAACAGTGCGATCGCACCACCATCAATCCAAAAGCCAGGGTTAAGATAGCCGCTATCCCGTAACCATCGAAAGAAATCTGAGAAACTGATTTGCCCGCTAAAAGCTAGTTTGACTGCTGCTTCTGCATTGAGTTGTCCAGCGCCATAATAGTTCAAACCATCATCCTGGATAACTCGTGCCGACTGCTTGAGGACTTTTAAAACTTCATCTGGTTCTTTGATGCCAGCAGCTTTGATTAATGCCGCAACACCAGCAACGTGAGGAGCAGCCATGCTTGTACCCTGGAAGCCCAGAAATACCCCTTCGCCCTTTTCATCGATGGTTTCTTGGAGAATTTTACCAGCTTCACTACCACCAGGAGCAGAGATATCTACTCCTGCACCAAAGTTAGAATAGGGCGCTCTTTCGCCATCTGGACCAATTGCGGAAACGCCGATGACGTAGGGATAGCGAGCTGGATAGCTTGCTCCATTGGCGTTTTCATTCCCGGCTGCGGCAATAATAACAACACCTTTTCTATGAGCATACTCGATCGCTTGTTTCATCAACTGGCTTTCACCGCCACCACCCAAGCTCATATTAATCACATCTGCGCCTTTATCAGCAGCAAATTTAATCGCTTCGGCAATATCGGCAACGGTACCACCGCCATAAGAACTGAGTACCTTCAGCGGCATCAGACTGGCTTCGTAGGCAATTCCAGCGACGCCATATTTGTTATTTGTGGCTTGAGCAATAGTTCCGGCAACATGGGTACCGTGGCCGTTATCGTCTGTGGCTTCTTCTCGGTCGTTAACAAAATCATAGCCCTTGACGAATTTTGTCTCATACAAGTCGCGAACCTTGGTAATTCCAGTGTCAATAACTGCGACTGTGATGCCACTGCCTTTGGTTTGACTCCATGCGCCTTCAACACCGATTTTGTGCAAGTTCCACTGCTTGCTGTAATATTGGTCATTAGGACCAGTTAATGAAGGACTTGGTTCTTCATCTTCTTGGGGTGTTAAAAATTCACCTAGCCAAGCGGTTTTACCTGGTTGTGGAATCTTGTTGTAGATATAGTTTGGTTCAATGAATTCTGTCGCTTGGGCAAACTGAGATTTTTTCAGTTCTTGAAGCCGTTGGCGATCGCCTTTGATAATATACACATTATCTTTTTTGGAAAACTTGTTGTCTAATTGGGGTGTAACGTTGTATTGTTTGGCGATCGCTTGTAAATCCTGTTCCACTACAAGTGATGGAATATCTTCGCGAAAATCAAGCAAAATCGTCTCAAACTCTCCTTTAGCTGCCAATCCCTGGAAATTCAGGAAACCAAATATGGCAGATCCCAGCCCAATGACAAACAAGCACCATAATATAAGTTTTCTCATATTAACTCATCACCGCTTTTTGCCAGTTTGCTCATACCATAACTTATCTGCACCCCTTGTTGGTAGATTTTGCACTTTTAGTTACAAGTTTTATTCAGGAATCAGGATTTTTTTAAACGATGGAACGTGGTCTTTTGTGGTTGCCGCTGTTAGTAATGTTTTTTTGGTTGGCTTGGCAAGGCTCGAAGGAGTATCAAAAAGTCGAAGCCTATCGCACTTGGGCAGAGCAATTTGAACGGGCTAAGTATGATATTTATGCTGTATTAGGTCAAAAAGAAAACAATATCACTTGGGGAAAACCCACGCCTCAAGGGCCTATTAAACTAGAAACATTCTCCTTGCTTGATATCAAACAAATCCAGGTTTTAGTAGATGAAAAACCAGTAGATGTAAACAATCCACCGGAGAAAGGTCGTTCTATAGAAGTAGAATTTCTATTTTCTGAATCTACTAACTCAGTGCGGGTTCCGTTTACAGAAATCCCTTTGGCAGCAGAATGGGGTAAGTTTTTGCAGGGGCTATTACAAGACCTGCCATCGTAACCACAGCAGTAATTATTTAAAACTCTAAGTTCCAAATAATACGGCTATTTCTGGTCAAAAAGTGAGATCGCTAGTACTGATATTATTCATGGGCAACAACGTTTTTATTGGAAAGATATTTTTTAGAATGGCTTTTACTTGACTACCATTTATTAAACATCTCCATAAATTCAATATACGTTATCCAAAACCCTTGTAGAGACGTAGCCGTGCTACATCTCTACATTCTTTTTCACTCCTATGTTTATTGTGCCCCTATGGATGTGCTCTATCTAATTGAAAGCCGCCTTAAAACTCGATTCATCTTTGGATTACACTTCCACTCAGTTAACCCGACCTAGCTATGCTTGAATGATGAAGTCAGAGGCAGTAACATAGGGCCCACCAGTAAGTTGTGCAAATTGACCACCATTGCCGAAACCAGCAGCACTACCATTTTGATTGTAAAATAACTGCCCAGTCATCCGGTCGTAGACAATTACAGCATTGCTAAGTGCCCCTAAACTGCTGATTTGAAAATCACTGGCGTTACTAAAACCCGTTCCCACAACAGAAGTAATAGCAGTAAAGGTAGTCTTATCGAGGACAATCTTATCACCTTGAGAGCGATTGAAGTCAGCGATAGTATCAATACCCACAACCGCGCTATTAAAGGCAGCATTGGTGTCGTAGAGGAAAGAGTCAGCACCGATACCACCCACAAGAGTATCATTGCCTTGTCCACCAATGAGAAGATCGTTGCCAGTACCACCCCGCAGTAGGTCATCACCACCACTTCCATTGATGGTATCATTACCCCCTTGACCATTAATCACATCATTGGAAGCGTAAAAACCGCTGATGTTATTGTTCAAGTCATTGAGGAAAGTGACAGTGTTTGTTGTAGAAATATACGTTTGAGTGGAGTTGGCATTAATCACATCAAAGCTTTTGGTAACACTAGCTTCTCCGTCAAATATGATATTGCCGATGGCAGGTCTTGTTGTCGAAGCGGCTAAGTTGTCTAGGTTTTCTAACTTAAAGTTTTGCAGAGTGACTTTGGTATTAGCCACATTTCCAAAAGTGACTTCTAAATTGCTGCTATTTTGAGTTAATTGCAGATTTCTCGCAGTCAATTCAGTCCCAATAAATTGCAAGGTGTCTATCTTGGCAACCACCGCAGCCGAGGGGTTTGAGCTAGTACCTACACCACCAAAGTCAGTGATGCTGTAATTGCCATCGCCTCGTTGGATAATAAAGGTGTCATTGGAGTTAGTGCCATTGAGAACTTGAATTTCCGGGACAGGAGCGGGTCTGACTGTGCCACTAATGGCAAAGTCAAAGGGGCTTTCATCAATATCGTTGTTGTTTAAACTGAAGCTACCACTATAGCTACCGGATGTAGTGGGGTTGAGTGCTACCGATATGGTAGTAGAAGCATTAACAGCCACGCTCGTTGGAAGAGTTCCGACCAGACTAAATCCGTCTGGAAGTTTAAGACTACTCAGCTTGAGTGCGCCTGTACCGGTGTTCTTGATGGTAAAGGTTTTGGTCAAGGTGTCACCAACAGTCGTTTCACCAAAGTTAATGGCGGTGCTGTTGCCATCTGTAATGTCAACAGTACCATTGAGAACTTGAATTTCCGGAGTATAAGCTGTGCCACTAATGGCAAAGTCAAAGGTGCTTTCATTAATATCGTTGTTCTTGAAACTGAGGCTGCCACTATAGATGCCGGGTGTAGTGGGGTTGAGTGCTACTGATATGGTAGTGGAAGCATTGACAGCCACGCTCGTTGGAAGAGTCCCGACCAAACTAAATCCGTCGGGAAGTTTAAGATTACTCAGGTTGAGTACAGCTATACCGGTGTTCTTGATGGTAAAGGTTCTGGTCAAGGCTTCACCAACAAGGGTCTCGCCAAAGTTAATAGCAGTGTTGCCATCAACAATATTAACTGTGCCATTGAGAACTTGAATTTCTGGGGTTTTGCTAGAACTGCGGGGAGCTTCGTATGCACCAATATCAATTACTATACTGCCATTTCCATCACCATCTTGAGGAGTCTTCTTAGTGATGCTATTGAAAGCATTAGAACCACCATCGATCGCAACACTTCCAGGTTTGAGTGCAAAATTCCCTTTGTCTGCATCAACAAATTGAGGATCTTGACCCAAAAGATTTTGCAACCCTGTAGCGTTTAAATTATCTGAAGCTTGGAATATGTTCGAGTTATAAACAAGATTGCGATCGAAGGTGACATTTGTGGCATACCTGATTCTGTTAGCATTTTGATTGTCGCTTGCATACAAAATGTTGTTGTAGACACGTACATTTTCCGAGTAAGTAACACCAATCTCTCCAGAATCTTTAATAACCTGGGCATTCTTGTAAGCCGTGTTGTTGATAACATCAACATTGGTAGCTTCGAAAACATTAATGCCTGCACCTCCATTGTTGTAAGTGATGTTATTTGCAATTAATGCCTTACCTGTATAGGCCACATCATCTTTGCTAACATGGGTAGTATCAAGCATAATCCCATGTCCCTCGGTGATTTTGTCAGTACCTCCTGCTTTCCACGGAACTAGACTTTGGTTATCGTAGACAATGTTGTCTCGAAAAATCATTCTGTAGTCAGTGGTATTGTTATCAAAATTAAAACTGTAGAGAGAGGTTATTCCCTGATTACCGTGAGCCGAATACCAAGCGTTTCCAGACACAATGTTTTTCTCAACAGTTATATAGTCTGAATTACTGAATGCTATGCCTCCACCTGGAAAGTTACGGATTGTGTTACCAGTGATGACAATATGATGGGGATTAGTACCACCTACACCATCAGCGTTTTTCCATGCATTAACAGCAATACCATTACTATTGGTCAAGGGGTTATTAAGGTTATCCTTCTCTTGTAAGGCATATTCGAGAGTGATGTTTTCCCGATTGCCTTTTATATCAAGTCCTTCAATCCGCACGTAGGATGAACTGAATATATTAATGCCATTTGCCGTCGTTGTTATCGTAGGTTTAGCCCCTGGATAAGCTTTTATTGTTGTCCAGTTATCTGGTGAGCCATTCAAGTTAAAAAGCGTAACCCCTTTCATTTGATAATTTCCATTCATCACGTAGAGCGTGTCACCTGCTTTCATTTCATACACGGCTCTACCCAAGCTGAGAAATGCAGATTCTTCGTTTAAGCCATTATTTTTATCACTGCCTGTTGCAGAAACGTAATATGTATTGCCAGCCATCTGTTTACTCCGAATATGTGTAAGGGAAATTGGTAGTACAATCTCAGCAACTTTTTTCAGTTGCTAAGTAGTTATTTGAATGAGTCATCTATCTGCACTGTTATCCAATCGCAACTTAAAATCGCGTCGATTATAGAAACGCTGTTGTCAAACTGAAAAATTTTTCTCCTGTCAACCGTTAATGGTTAAATCAGGAATATCAATACCGTCAATCGTCAGAGTTTTGTTGAGATTAATTGGACGATTAGCGCGTAGATGCTTCTACTCCAGACTTCATCTTTAGCAGCTGCGTAGGCGTAGCCAATCGTAGATATTGCTGCTCTTTGTAAACCAGCTTTAGCATCTATTTTTTTCAATAAAACGATCGTATTTGGCATAGTAATTCCTCTGAACTTTATGCGTTGTTTTAGGTCAGGAGGTTGCCAAATCTGCATGGTAAAATTCACCCTTAGCTGATAACTGGGAACTTAAAGTTAAAGCGATCGAAGTTAAATTGGTTGAAACTTTAGTTAGGTTGACCCTTTAACTTAAGGGGACTAATGTAACAACTTAGTTGAACCTGTTTTAAGCGGTGTAACTGAGCGTTGTGAACTTAGTTAAAACTAACCTTTACAAATAGCACTTGATATCAGTAAAAGCCCGGAACCTGGTAAGTTTTTTTACAACAAAATTCAAAAAAATATGGATATGTCTGGTGGAGTTTTATTAATTTCCAGAATGATATGAGAATAAAAAGCGCTTTGTGCAAGGATTTGATGAAGTTTCTCTAAATAATTCAGAATTCTCAAGTCAGGTTGTGGTTGCGATCGCGCAGGAAGGAAGAAAGAGGATTTTAGCCTAGTTCATCAATCTTTGAGATAGTTTGGTTTGATGACGCCAACTTACTTAATCTTCATAATATGAACGCTGAAATAAACTCCAGAATACCTGTTGCTTTAACCATTGCTGGTTCAGATAGCGGTGGCGGTGCAGGAATTCAAGCTGATTTACGTACCTTTGCTTTTCACTGTGTCCACGGTACTAGTGCTATAACCTGCGTCACGGCACAAAACACTCTAGGAGTGAAGAGAGTTGATGCTATGCCAACAGAGGCTGTTGTGGCGCAAATTCAGGCAGTAGTTGAGGATATTGGCGTACAAGCTGCCAAAACTGGAATGTTGCTCAATCAGGAAATTATCTTTGCTGTTGCCCAGCAAGTGGAAGCTTTACAAATCAATAATCTAGTAGTCGATCCAGTAATGGTGTCACGCACGGGAGCACAATTGATTGATGATGATGCTGTAAAGACTTTATGCCATGCCTTGATTCCCAAAGCGGTTATAATCACGCCCAATCGCTATGAAGCCCAGATTTTGAGCGGTTTACAAATTAATTCTTTAGAGGATATGCAAGCTGCTGCTGAAATTATTTACAAGACTTTAAAGACAAAGGTTGTTTTAGTCAAAGGCGGAGGTATGCAGGGGGATTTGCGTGGCGTTGATATCTGGTTTGATGGGGACAAGTTGGAAGTTTTGACTTGCCAGCAAGTAGAGACAAAAAATACCCACGGTACTGGTTGTACGCTATCGGCTGCGATCGCTGCTAATCTAGCTAAAGGAAAAGATTTGTGGCAGGCAGTGCAACAGGCAAAGGAATATGTGACTACCGCACTCACTTACGCCCTAGATATTGGCGAAGGACAAGGCCCTGTGGGACACTTCTTCCCATTGTGGGGACTAGGGACTAGAGATTAGGGGTTAGGGATTGGAGACTGAGCATTAGGGATGGGGGCTAGAGAAAAGTTTTCTCAGTACCTCATCCCCAATGCCCAAATAAAAAATCTTTGCCCTTTCGGTATTTTTCTATTATTCTTGGGCATAGTTTCAGGGGTGACTATCTCTGTTAGCATCTCTGTACGATCTAATTACTTTGATTTTTAATACCAAGCCCCCGATGCGAACAACCATAGGTTCTGTTCACAGAAATTCGCCAACACCGAGTACTCAAGCCTACCCTCCCTCTGTACCACTATCTGTATACAGGGAATTGTCAACAGAGTTGCAAGCAGCACAGGCGAGGCTAAATGCACTCACCACCCAAAATCAGCAATTAACACAAGAAAATCAACTATTACGGCAAGAAATTACCAAAGTCGTTGAGTCTTTTTCTCGTTTGCAAAATTTTGTGGATTCCCATGCTACAGCTAATTATCCCCAAGCTAATCAAGCTTCTGGTGACGTTCAAAGTGCCGCCAAACAGCCAATAACACAAGCACGTTCACCTCAGCAGGTTTCTCGTTCGCGTCCATCTGTTGCGTCCAAACAACCAGCCAAAAAAAGCCGCCGCCAAGACTTTTCTGCACCTGTAATGGAAATGAATTTTCCGATACCAGAACAAGTTTTTATAGAAGAGCAACAAGTCACTTATTATTCCACTACTGAGCCAGATGTCAAGGGACTCAATGGCTGGTGGTTAATTATTACCATCTTGTTAATCATGCTGACTGCCTTTAGTGCTGGATATTTCGTTGTGCGTCCTTTGTTTGAACATCAGAAACGTTAGTTGATATTCCCACAGTCAGCAGCAGTAGCAGGCTTTCGGGCGGCCGTATATTTTGGCTGCAATCACTCTCTAAATATCCGAACAAATGTGCTAAATGGTGTAAACGATCTATTTTTAGGTTATAAAAGCTACATAAAATGCTAAATTGACAACAACTTCTTTATGTTAGAACCTCAAAGATTATCCAATTAATAAATCCTCGCCGCTTTTCATGTCATAAACCCTCAAGTAAAGCACTTACACTTTAAAAAAGTTGTAAATATTACATATTTTTTAGGAAAAGCACCGCTAGTTACAGCTTCAGACAGCGGATCTGGTTAGATATATAAACGAAGCTAGTAGAAGTCAGGAGTCAAGAAGATGAAAAAAGTAGAAGCTATTATCCGCCCATTTAAGCTAGATGAGGTGAAAATTGCTTTAGTTAACGCTGGTATTGTTGGCATGACTGTTTCTGAAGTCCGCGGGTTCGGACGGCAAAAAGGTCAAACTGAACGGTATCGTGGTTCTGAGTACACCGTTGAGTTTCTCCAAAAACTCAAAGTGGAAATCGTAGTTGACGACAATCAGGTTGATATGGTGGTAGACAAAATTATTGCTGCTGCCCGCACTGGTGAAATCGGCGATGGGAAAATTTTCATCTCGCCTGTTGAGCAAGTGATTCGGATTCGCACTGGCGAAAAGAACACAGAAGCAGTTTAAAAAAGTTATGAGTTAAGAGTTAAAAGTTATGAGTTGTGAGTCAGGACTAATGAATGAAGATTTAGCAGAATTCATAAATCCTAACTCTTGTACAGACGCGATTAATCGCGTCTCTCCTAACTCTTAACTCTCTCTAATTGCGGAAGTAAAGCTGTAAAAGCCTTGCCTCGATGGCTAATTGACCTCTTCAACTCCCGTGTCATTTCAGCAAAGGTCAATTGCAATTCTTGCACATAAAAAATTGGGTCGTAGCCGAAACCACTATCACCACGAGGCACATGGAGAATTTCGCCGCGACAAATACCTTCAGATTGTAATACGATCGCACCATCAGGACGAGCGATCGCTACTGCACAAACAAATTGAGCTTGCCGATTTACCTCGTTGCCTAATTCTTTCAATAACCTAGCAATCCGTTCTGAGTCCGTTTTGGCGTAACGTGCAGAATAAACACCTGGTGCGCCATTTAGGGCATCTACTTGCAAGCCAGAATCATCAGCTATCGCCCAGTTTCCCGTAGCTTTAGCAATTTGTGATGCTTTCAAACAAGCATTAGCAGCAAAAGTTTCGCCCGTCTCTTCAATTTCCAATTCTTCCGGTTTAAGGGTTAATTCCCAACCAGAATTTTCCAGGTAAGCTTGCATTTCCCGCAACTTACCTGGATTTCCTGTGGCTACTACAAGTAATTTAGTCATTGGTCATTAGTCATTGGTCATTGGTAATTAGTCATCGGTCATTTACCAAAGACAAAGGACAAATGACAAATGACTAATAATGAATTTTACTCCGCCCACTGTTTCGCCCAAGCAAGAGTTTGATGCACTTGCTCAATTGTTGAGGCTTCGCAGTAGAGGCGTAAAACTGGCTCAGTCCCGCTAAATCTAATCATTAACCAGCTTTTATCAGCTAAACGATACTTGTAGCCGTCAATTGTTTGGCAATCAATCACTGCTTTCCCTGCAATTTCCGTTAAGGGTTGGGTTTGCAGTTGTTGCAAAAGACGCGATCGCACTTCCATACTTGCTAAGGGTAAATCAATGCGATCGTATGCTGAGGTAAACCCTGTTTGTTTCTGCAAGTGGCGATAATATTCACCTAAATCCAAACCAGATTCTACAATCGCTTCTAGTACGTACAAGGCTGACAATAGGGCATCACGTTCGGGAATATGGCTGCCATAGCCAATTCCCCCTGACTCCTCGCCACCCAGTAACACTTTTGCTACTAACATTCTGTCAGCGATATATTTATAACCAACCGCTGTCTCAAAGACTGACAGGTTATGTAGTGCTGCTACAAGCGGCATCAAGTCGGAACCACTAACAGTTTTAACTATTTCACCCTTAAAGTCGCGCCGTAGGGTTAAATGGTCGATTAATATCGGGATTAATACTTGGGAACTTAGGAAGTTGGCTTCTCCATCCACTGCTGCAATGCGATCGCAGTCTCCATCAAATACCAACCCCACCGTTAAACCTGATTTATCGGTTTCTCGGTGAGTCTTGATGACTTCAAATAGCTTTGAAAGGTATTTAGGTAAGGGTTCCGGCGCACCGCCACCAAATAGGGGATCGCGATCGCTGTTAATTTCTTTGACTTGATTGCCTAGTAGTCTCGCCAATCCACCAGCCGCAGCACCATGCATAACATCGGCAAATAACGTTAATTTACCAGATGCGAGCGCTTCTCGAAGTTTGCCAATATCAACTTTACCTTCTAGCGCTTGGGTATAACTGGGCCAGGGATCGAATATCTCTTGCTTGCCTGGGGTAGCTGCTAGTGGTACTCCAACTGACAACTGCGCTTCTATCTCTTTTGTGACTTCTGGCGGTACTGACCCACCAAAATAGCCCTTGACTTTTAAACCCAAATATGAGCCTGGATTATGGCTAGCTGTAATTACCAGCGCCCCTAAAGCATTGAGTTGTTTTGCTGCCCAACTATAAGCTGGGGTTGGGGCATAGCTTTCGCTCAGTAGCACATCAAAGCCGACAGCGGTGACAGTATCGGCGACAGCACGAGCAAAGTCTTCGGCCATGAATCGGCGATCGTAACCGACAATTATTGTCCGGCTACCAACGGTAGAAAAATACGTATCATATAATACTTTTGCGGCAACTGGCGCGACCAGGGCTAGGCGTTCAAAGGTGAACTCGTCACCAATAACGCCCCGCCAGCCGTCTGTACCAAACTTGATTGAGTTAGCTACAACTGGCATCTAAGTATCCTAACTGTCTACTTGAGGATTCTAGCATTTATACAGTGTATAAAGTAAAAAAAGAATATAGTATTAACATGTAGTAGTATTCGGCAGTTTCAACACAAAAGTCAGCGAATTTCTGGATTCGAGTACCTAACGTATCCGCCAAATCCTTATACCATTCTTACTTCCAGTGAGTAAAAATCGACCATCAGGAGTGAAAGCAAGAGTTGACCCCAAGCTCGGAGCATCAATAAAAGACTGGTCAATTTTTCCTGTTTTCAAATTATATAGATTAATCGTTTTATTCTGACTATCACTAAAAGATTTAAGTTTTTTTCCACTATGGAAATCCCAAACCTCATTTTCAGAACTAAAAATAGTTCCATTGCTACTAAATTTTATTGAACTATAACCAAGATTATTCCCTAATATGTTCCTTTCCAGAAAGGAGCTACTAAAAATTCGCTGAATAAGCAGTATCGGATTGAAAAATGTAAAATCTTTATATTTGGTGTATGCATATATTTGAAGAGATATTAAGACACTAGCAGCACCAGTACCAGTTATCAAAATCCATTTATTTTTATTTATCCAAAATTTAACCTTTAATAGTAAGTTTGTTTTAACTTCTACCGCTTCTACCACTGGTTCCGGTTCAGAAACCTGTGTACTAGAAGACTCATTTTTGTGAACATTAGTTCTGTTTCTGACATTATGACCAGAAGCTAAAGATTCCATTATTATTTCGTATGCTGAATTAATTGCTTTCAACTTAGCTTCGGCTTTTCTTTGTAAGCGAGGATTATGAGCATAACGATCTGGATGCCAAACTTGAACTAAATCTTTGTAAGCTTGCTTAAGGCATCATGTAAAAATAACTTGAACAATTTGCCGAATGGTTAGATGATCGGAATGTAACCGAATTAAAGGCTTATATGTCTGATAAGCAGGTAGTAGAAAGCATTCAAGACAAGTACGATTCGT
>NZ_JBWQXL010000038.1:0-57771 GCF_056620565.1 Nostoc sp. LEGE 12454 | reverse complement strand
CAATTGACAAAGCTATTCAAGCAGGCGCAAATGTCATACAGAATATCAGCTTCACTGCCTCAGACGAAGTATTGCAGCAGGCACGCCTGCAAGTTCTGAGCGAAGCTGTTAAAGATGCTAAAGCTCAAGCTCAGGTTGTTTTTAGTACCTTGCAGTTAACCCCCGGACAGATTATTGACATTGATATTAACTCAGATGACAATCCTAGACCATCTCCCTTGGTGTCTAATCTAACAGCAGATAGGGTTTCAGCAGCAGCTAGTACAACTCCTATAATTGGTAGTCCTCAGACGATAGAAGCTAGTGTTTCTCTAGATATCGATTATTCTCCAAATTCAGCAGAGACTCTTGCTTCGGCTGCTAATAATCTCATCGGTGTGATAAATCCGGGTGTTGCGATCGCCGATCCCCTCATTGGTAGCACTGCTCAGATATTGGAAGTTACTGGTCAAGGAGAGGTCAGTGTTGCCACTACTTTAACTGATATACAATTGGGGATTAAAGTACAGGCAAAAACTGCAACCGAAGTTCAAGAACAAGTTGCTCAACGTTCAACTGCGGTGGTTGATGTACTGCAAAAGCTTGGGGCGCAGGAACTTCAAACTACATCTATTCAACTAAATCCTGTCTATAGCTTTGAAAATGGTACTCAAACTCTCACCGGCTTTGAAGGTCTCAACACACTTCAGTTTGAGTTACCAACAAATCAATCTGGGGCAGCAATTGACAAAGCTATTCAAGCAGGCGCAAATGTCATACAGAATATCAGCTTCACTGCCTCAGACGAAGTATTGCAGCAGGCACGCCTGCAAGTTCTGAGCGAAGCTGTTAAAGATGCTAAAGCTCAAGCTCAGGTTGTTTTTAGTACCTTGCAGTTAACCCCCGGACAGATTATTGACATTGATATCAACTCAAATGACAATCCTAGACCATCTCCTTTGGTATCTAATCTAACAGTAGATAGGACTTTTGCACTAGGTACTACAACTCCTATAATTGGTAGTCCTCAGACGATAAAAGCTAGTGTTTCTTTAGATATCGGTTATTCTCCAAATTCAGCAGTGATTCTCGATCTACCTCTTAATGGATTGCAGCAATTTGCTTAATCAGGACTTATGCAAGTTTCACAAGCACGTGGCGCGACTACACCGCGCCACTTGTCATTCTTATCGGTGGTGTAGGTGTTGACTTTTTCCTTTTGCGCCTACGCAGTGATTATCGTAGGAAGTGTACTGATGGCTTGTGCTGTAATTTAGGTGTTCAAAAGACAATATAGCAGGAGGCAGGAGGCAGGAGGCAGGAGGCAGGAGGTAAAAACCTTGCTATTCCTGAGATTTACGCTTGTCATTATGTCCTAATCTACCTGACAACTGCTATACCAAATCTATCAAACTCAGATATTGTTAATGCATCGACTTGCAAAAATTAACACCTCCTGTTTAAGGTTAATTACCTAAAAGTTGGCGTGTTTTCTAATCGCGGCATAGTGTCTTGCTGTTGTATTCATCTCAATCACCAACTCTGTCCCTTGACCTAATTGAGAATTACACTTAAGTTTACCTTGATGTTTTTCAACGATAATTTGCCGACTAATTGATAACCCTAGTCCTTGACTTTTGCTTACTGGCTTGGTTGTAAAAAACGGTTCAAATATATGTTTTTGGATATGGGGAAGTATACCTTTGCCATTGTCAAAAATGCGAATGATAACTTTGTGCTTTTTCCCTAGTAGTTTGTCATTTACCCAAGGTTCATTATTATTGACCAATGATAAATGACTGCTAACAACTTCTGTATGAATCAAAATTTTTGGAGTGAAAGAATCATCATGCTTCATCCTCTCTTCTAAAGCATCAATGGCATTAGTCAAGATGTTCATGAATACCTGATTCAGTTCACCGGGGTAACACTCGATCAAGGGTAATTCACCAAAGGTTTTAATTACTTTAATCTCTGCTCTATCAGGTTTTTCTTTGAGCCGATGTTGCAAAATCCTGAGAACACTATTAAATCCTTCATGCAGGTCAACCTTTTTCATTTGACCTTCGTCAGAGGTGGAAAAATTCCGCAAGGCGAAAACAATATCTTTCACGCGCTCAGAACCGGCTCGCATTGACCACAGTAATTTTAAAAATTCTGTCTTCACGAAACCAAGGTCAAGGTGTTGCAAATGTAAGGCAATAACTGGGGTAGGCGTGGGATAGTAATATTGGTAAAGTTCAATAATTCTGATTAAATCTTCAGCGTATTTACTAGCAGGATGGAGATTGCCGGAGATCGAGCTAACGTGGTTGTTAATTTCGTTAGCCATATCCGCCACCAGTTGACCGAGATTAGCCATTTTCTGGTTCTGCAATAACTGCTTTTGGGTATATTTGAGTTCTTCGAGGGTAGTTTCTAGCTGTTGTGATTTTTCCTTAACTTGATCTTCGGTAGACTGATGTTGAGCAATTTCGGTTTGGAGTTGTTCAAATAGTTGGTATTGTTGAGTAGCGTAGGCGCAGCCCGTCGTAGACATCGCCTTATCCTGATTAATATCCTTGTGCGTTCCCACCATCCGCACTGGTTTACCGAATTTATCCCGTTGAAATACTTTGCCACAAGTCAAAATCCACTTCCACTCCCCGGCTTTAGTCAACATTCGCAATTCGACTTCAAACACAGGTGTGTATCCTTGGAGATAATCGTGCAATACCTGGCGAATTCTTGGTAAATCCTGTGGATGTACCAGTTGTTCAAAAGATTTATAATCGTTGTCGATTTCGTCTACTTTATATCCCAGGATGCTTTTCCACTGGGGATCGTAATAGGTTTTGTCAGTTACCAGATTCCAATCCCACAACCCCAAGCCACTAGCGATTAATGCCATTTGTAAGGCGGCTTGTGAGCATTGGCAAGTATCTAAATTTTCTAGAGATAAGTCTTTGGCTTCTGGGAAACTTTGAGAATCTTGTACTGAAAATGGAGCTTCCGATTCATGAGTAGCGGGTTCTTGGATATGCATAGCTGCTGGTACGATGAGGAAGATATTCTGTAGCTTTCTCTCTACGCTGTTTTAGCACCCTAACAATTCAGTTATGGACAAATCGCCTAATTGATTTATTAGGCTGTAACTTAGGTCAGGGATATATCAGCCCATATCATAAATTCAGATGGAATTTACAAGAATGTAACCTCTGTTGCGATCGCAATAGCAATCTTTTAGAAAAAATCGCTACATTGTTGTGCATCTACATTCTAAGATATGTCTAAAAAAAGTAGTTCAAGTCACATATAATTACCTAAAAACCCCGAAAAATTTGTAAAAAAAATTCTATGATTGAATCACGCTAAATAATTTCAGGATGCAAAAAATTGTCAAGGCTTTTTTGTAGCTTTTTGAGTCAGGTCTGGCTGCTATGCATACAAGGCAGCCGACATTGACTTCTAAAGCTGAATGGTGTGAAAAAATATCATACTGAATTAGAGTCAATGAGTAATGACTATAGATGAACTAGTATTGCTACTAAAAGCCAGTCAAGCAACCGGTTTAACGACGCTCCAAGAATTGATATTGCGTTCTTCGTGGGAAGGAAAAACCTACACCAATATAGCCAGTGAAGCGCACTACGGCGAGGAACGTGTCAAGAAAATCGCTGCTCATTTATGGCAAGTACTGAGTAATTTTTGCAAAGAACCAATACATAAATCTAACTTTCGCCAGACTCTAGAAAATCATCCTTTTAGCGAAGTGCATCAGCAGTTAATTAAGGAATTCAACCGAGCCGCCACAGCGATATCCTTAGAATTCCCTACTGGCCCAGTATCTCTTAATTCCAGATTTTACATTCCTCGCCCGCCAATTGAAGAACTCGCTTACGCAGAAATGGCTGAACCAGGGAGTGTAATTTGCATCAAAGCGCCCAAAAAGATGGGGAAAAGCTCTTTGATTCTCCGGTTGCTTGCACGCGCTAACAAGCAAGGCTTTCGCACCGTAACTTTGGACTTTCAGCAAGCAGACAAAGCAGTATTTGCCAGTTTGGATAAATTTTTGCGCTGGTTCTGTGCCAATGTTAGTCGGGAGTTACAGCTAGAAACAAAACTCAATGATTATTGGGATGAAGATATGGGTAGCAAAGTCAGCTGCTCTATCTATTTCCAAAAATATTTACTACCTGCCCTCTCAAGTCCCCTGGTTTTAGTATTAAATGAGGTGGATTGGGTATTTGAGTCTCAGGAAATTGCTGGAGAGTTGCTACCATTAGTGCGATCGTGGCACGAACAAGCCAAAAGGGTAGAAATTTGGCAAAAACTGCGTCTGGTTCTGGTTTATTCAACAGAAATTCTTGTTCCCATAAAACTGACTCAATCGCCATTTAATATTGGTTTGACAATTAATTTACCTTCCTTTACGAAAGAGCAGGTGCAGGATTTAGCACAACGTCACGGGTTAGATTGGACAGATGGTAAAGATGCCGATAGTTTGATGGCAATGGTGGGAGGAAATCCTTATTTAGTGCGATTGGCATTGTATCAGCTTGTGGGTAAAGGCGGATTAAAAGGAGATTTAGGACAGTTATTGCAACAAGCACCCACAGAAGCCGGAATCTATAACCAATGTCTAAAGCAGTATGTACTAGCACTTCGAGATGAGCCAGAATTGGGAGATGCTTTTTATGAAGTGATTAATACTACAAATTATGTAAAATTAGAGCCAAGATTGGCATATAAATTACAAAGTATAGGGCTAATTAATTTAGAAGGCGATCGCAGTACTCCTGCGTGTGAATTATATCGGTTATATTTCCAACAATATCTTAAAAAAAGTGAGCATTTCAATAATACTTATATTGAATGGTTGAAAGAAGAAAATCAACAGTTGTCCGTCCTCTTTAGTTTAGATGAACTAACTTAATTATTTAATCGCCGCTACTTTGGTTAATTCTGCCGAAGAAATACTTAATCAGGTAAAAATTAAAGGACGCGATCGCGTTGTAGTTTAATCTAAAGCTTAGAATCAAATAACGAGATTGAAATTGATTAATAAGGCGATTGTCTCCAGCATACTCTGCATACGCAAGAACAAAAATAGCAATTGACAAGACTTTTTGTTGCCGATGAAACTTCTATCACCAGCTTGGGAATAATAAATCATGCATGAGAAATATTTGCAATTAATCTCAGCAGATTAGGTGTGTTTACCATCGACAATTAAAGGAACAGTTTGTTAATGAAAGTGAGTTCATCAGGGATTAAGCTAGGTTTTGCAGCTGTTAGCAGCACTTGTCTTGCGGCAGTCGCGATCGCTATGAGTGGAGCAAGTGCAATTGCTGCTCAATTCATCACAATTCAAAGCACTGGTACATTATCAGGAACTATCGAACTTCCCAGAAATAATCCAAATTTAAATAATAGTATTACTCGTATTGATACGGATGATACTGGAACTTATTACCGGAACTTAGGTACTAATAATAATCCTAATTATGTTCCTGTATACCAATCAGACTATTTACAGGTAGAAACACGCTCCGATGGAAGTCTGCATTACTTTGTTGACTTTAAAGGTATTCCAATTGTCTCGTTTAATGGTGTTCTGACATCGCCAGTTCTTTCTGGCGGTCAATTGACTACCTTTCTTTACCAGGGACAATTGCCAGGAACCACATTTCAAGGAGTAGTTCAAGACGAATTTAATCTTACAAAAGCTTTCTACACTGGTACTGTCACCGACCCAGACACCGGAAAGAAGTATCAAGGTACTTTTGAAGTGAGTGGATATGGGGAGCGATATAGTAATCCCAATGGTAATTTAACTCCCACGGTCTTTGATTTCCAGTCTGATATCCCAGGTTTCCCAGGCGTAACATCCATGACCATAACTAACGCTAGTTTGGCAAATTTAAGAATCATAGTACCTATAAATGAAACTTCTATTCCAGAACCCGCTAGCCTTCTCGGAACTCTGATGGTAGCTAGTTTTGGTATCGTTCTGAAAAGAAGAAAAGACAGCGGACTTAGGAAGACGTTTTAAACCTGAAAGCCTGTTGTAAGAAAGCTCACAAGGCTTAAGCTGAATTGTAAAAATCAGTGCCTTGTGAGCAAATAATTTTAGAAAATAAGGACTAAAGATCCTGACTACGAACTTATTTATCTATCAATTTAAAATAAGCCGGACTTTTGCAAATCCGGCTGAGTTTAATCAATCATCTATACGCAGTAGCTTGCGGTAAAACGGTTGTGAAAAATCGGTTATACGATAACGTTTATAGTTATCCATAAGTTCAATTAAAAAATTAATAAACTCGAAACTAGCCATCATCAGTTCATAACTCAGGTCAGCATTGCCATCAAACTGAATTCGGCAACGGGTTAAGTCTGAGGGTAAAGTAGCAACATTCCAGGAGGCGACAAAGGGGACATGTTCGCTGGCTTCGATCTTCCGATGCCCCTCCAAGACCCCTTTTTGATAAAGACTGATGGCATAGGGTAAAAAATTACGCCTAGCGCCCTGAACATAAGGTAAGTAAACACTGGCTTGTTGTTGAGTTGCAGGCTGGAGTTGCTCAATAGACATAGTTAAATATTCCTCAAGTTAGTTAGCAACTGGGGATATTAGTGGATGTTAGTAGTATTCCCCAAAGATGTGTCTAAAGCACATAGTAGGAATGGGGAATGGGGAATCGGACAAAGGAAAAATAAGCAATACCCAATACTTCGACTCCCTTCTCTACGAGAGGCTGCGCCAACGGCTACGCTACCTCGGCTTCGCCCTTCTCTACGAGAGGCTGCGCCAACGGCTACGCTCAGGACAGGCTCGGCACAAGTCAGGGCAAGTCGCTCAGTACAAGTGCTCAATGTCCCATGCTCCATGCCCAATAAATGAAGTTACTACTAAGAAATATTAAAATTTCGGTTACAATGATGCTGCATTAACTGTTATCGAATCTGGGAACGGTAACACTAAAAATCCCTACTGTACAGTGGTGGATGCCGTTATTGCAGTTTTTCCCAACAAAAAGCTGCTGCTACCTTGCTATTACTTTACCCAAAGCGGAGTTCTCATTAGAGAAAGTCCGACTCTACAAGCTTCCTGCCGAAGTGGCTATCAAAGGAATCAAGCTTCTGTCTAAGAGTAGTAAACGCGGTTAATATGAGGTAATTACGCACAGTGGCGGTGACAACAAAGGTAGTCCCAGCGGCTTTTGGCTTAGGGATAGCGGGTATTGCAGTTTGCCCATTCCGATTAATATCGGGAAAAGTAGCTTAGGGATATTTGTCCGTAAAATTACTAACTGTAGACAAATAGTGGTTTTTGAATCAAGCAACCTAACCTATGCCAGCGAATTCCTGGCCCGAAGAAGATTCTTATCAAGAGCTCGATCCGCTCAACTCCTTGTTGTCTGACCTATCAGTAGATGAGGAGTCAGTGTTAGAGACAGATTCTATGTCTCTACCATCCAGGTTTCAAGGTCGTAGAGGCAAAGCAGCTCTAGTCTTGACTATCGTCTGGAGTGGCACGATCGCTCTACATTTAGTTTCTTGGGCTTCCATTTTTATTCTAGGACTGACCACCATTCTAGGATTTCATGCTTTGGTGGTGGTGTTTACTAAATCCCGTCGCTATCCAAAAGAAATACAGGGAGATTTACCTTCTGTTTCTGTGCTAGTGGCTGCGAAAAATGAGGAAGCGGTAATTGCTAAATTAGTCAAAAATCTTTGTAATCTGGAATATCCAGGTGGGCAGTACGAAATTTGGATAATTGACGATCGCAGCAGTGATAGCACGCCACATTTATTAGCGGAACTCGCACAGAAACACGACAAACTGAAAGTACTAAGGCGTTCAGCAGAAGCTACTGGTGGCAAATCGGGGGCGTTGAATCAGGTATTGCCGCTGACAAAGGGCGACATTATAGCAGTATTTGATGCTGATGCCCAAGTAACACCAGACTTACTGCAACAGGTAATACCTTTGTTTCAAAGAGAAAACGTGGGGGCGGTGCAGGTGCGAAAAGCGATCGCCAACGCTAAAGACAACTTTTGGACTAAGGGTCAAATGGCAGAAATGGCACTTGATACCTGGTTCCAGCAACAGCGGACTGCCCTTGGTGGCATTGGCGAACTGCGGGGCAATGGTCAATTTGTCCGGCGTTCAGCCTTGGAAAGCTGCGGTGGCTGGAATGAAGAAACCATTACCGATGATTTGGATTTGACAATCCGTTTACATTTGGATAAATGGGATATTGAGTGTGTTTTCCATCCAGCGGTACAAGAAGAAGGAGTGACAAATGCAGTTTCACTCTGGCATCAGCGCAACCGTTGGGCAGAAGGCGGTTATCAGCGCTATTTGGATTATTGGGATTTAATTCTCAAAAACCGGATGGGAACGCGTAAAAGCTGGGATTTGCTGATTTTTATGCTGATTATGTATATCTTACCGACAGCAGCAGTCCCAGATTTATTAATGGCGATCGCTCGTCATCGCCCACCAATGTTAAGTCCGATCACAGGCTTATCCATTTCTATGTCGATGGTAGGGATGTTTACAGGTCTGAAGCGGGTACGTCAAGATCAAAAATTCCCACTTTCTACATATCTTACGATGCTGTTGCAAACCCTGCGTGGCAGTTTATATATGTTGCACTGGTTAGTCGTCATGAGCAGTACTACTGCCCGGATGTCGGTAAGACCAAAGCGCCTGAAATGGGTGAAAACCTTGCATACGGGGAATGGGGAATAGCCCCTTTGGGGAATTAAAAATTAAAAATTAAAAATGCAAAATTACCAAAAATAATTTTGCATTTTTTTTAGGGACTGACAAAGAATAAATTATTCAAAATTATTTGTACTTTTTAGGGGCGCAAGGCCTTGCGCCCCTAAAAAGGGATCTTTTTTTAACTGAAAGTCCTTTATTCATCATCCACGTCTGCTTCTTCTACCCATTCTGGTGTAGTTATGGAATCGGAGAATTCTGGAAAATCATCTGCAAAACGGATGATTTGTCCGTTGAAAAATTCTGCTACACGTTGAGCTGCGATCGCTACTTCGTCAGGTTCCCAATCAGGCGCGGGTGTTTGTTTTGGGGCTGGAGGCACAGTTTGCATCCCGTTTCCATTTACGCCGTTTCTATTTGCCCCATTTCCATTTACGCCATTTCCATTTGCCCTATTTCCATTTACACCATTGCCATTTCTTGCTGCCAACTCGCTTTTTTCTGGTGCTGGTGGTGGATTAGTTGGCTGTGGTGCTGGCGCTGGAGACGGAATTTGCTGGTTGTAGCTAGGTGTGGGTGCTTGCTGAACGCGAGTAGAGTCTTTTGAGAGAGGATTTTTTTTGGCTGAGATAGAGTTTGAAGAAGTTCCTTTTTCTATATTGATCTGGATTTCACGCTGGAAAGTCTGCTGGAAAGCTGCCGTAATCATCGGTAGATAAGATTTTCCCTTGTTTCCCTTGTCATACCATGCCTGTTTAATAGCAATTCGAGCCACAACACCGTCGAACTCGATGAGTTGGCTCATTTGACGCAGCATTTCTTGGCTTGATTTTGGCTGAAGGTTAGCAAGCACCTGTTGCCAAATCTGAGTTAAGTCATATTCTGCTTCGCCAACAACTTCTGAAGTTACTGGTTCAATGTTTGCAGGTGGCACAGCAACAGCAACAGGTTCTGGAATTGGTGGTGAAACTGATTTAGCAACAGAATTGTGATTTGTTTGCTGTTCAACTGGGGGAGATGAAATGACGGGCTGATTTTGGGCATCCGCTTGATGATTGGCAGATGCAGAATTATAATTTGTTTGCGGTTCAGCTAAAGGTACAGAAGAGACTGGGTGATTTTGGGCAACTGCCGGAGGATAGCTTGGAGATAGAGTTGGAGATAGAGTAGGTGTATTAACTCGCGGCGCGACACTTGGGGCTTGTGGCTGAATATTCATCGCACTGGGTAACAATCCTAGTAATGTTACCTCCAACCACAAACGCGGCTGGGTAGTATTTTTAATTTGTACTTCAGCTTCTCGCAAGTGTTTCTGTCCCGCTAAAATCGTGCTGATATCGAAGTATTGAGCAAACTCAACCAGCGCTGTCCAAGTTTGCTGAGTACAAGCAACCAAATCGTGGCGGTTGGGTGCTGTTTTGGCAATCAGTAAATCACGGTAAAAAGCAGCGAGATTTTGCAGAATAGTTAGGGGTTCTCGACCACGATCTAAAATGTAGTGAGTACAGTCTAGAACTGCTTCCGGTTTATCTTGAGCGATCGCATTTAAAAGTGCTAACAAATCCTGTTCGCTTACCGTCCCTACCAAATCCCAAACTCGCTCTGGTGTGACTTCACCTGCTAATAAACCCAATTGATCGAGTAGACTTTCGGCATCTCGCAACCCTCCCTGAGAAAGTTGGGCTACCAGGGTTACAGCATCAAGTGAAATATGAATGTTTTCAAAAGAAGCGATCGCACTTAAATGCTTCACCATCGCCTCTAACTGAATGCGTCTAAAATCAAACCTTTGACAGCGTGAAATAATCGTTGGTAACACCCGTTGCGGGTCTGTTGTCGCCAATACAAAAACCACATGCCTCGGTGGTTCCTCTAGTGTCTTAAGTAGCGCATTGAATGCCTGGGTACTGAGCATGTGGCAGTTATGTACCA
Source organism: Nostoc sp. LEGE 12454 (assembly GCF_056620565.1). Lineage (NCBI taxonomy): Bacteria > Bacillati > Cyanobacteriota > Cyanophyceae > Nostocales > Nostocaceae > Nostoc > Nostoc sp. LEGE 12454. The sequence continues at coordinate 47,144 of NZ_JBWQXL010000038.1, read as the reverse complement.
AAAGCCCATTTGCCACAAAGTTATGATTATCTGCTACTTCAATGTCATAAACTCGCTCAACCCCAGCGAGGTGGACAGATTCGACTGTCTCCAAACTTGTAATCCATCGAGGGGATGGAATATTGTTTAAGGTCTGCCAGCCATTTTCTACTGGTGCTTGCCCCCAACCGTATATAGTGGTAAGTCTTGCCTGTACTACTTCTGGTGTAGAATTTTGTTGTTGCTGAGTATCCCATTGCTGTAAGCCAAGTAGCAATGAGTTGGTTTTCCGGGGCAGAAAATCCTTCAGTATGTAATTGAATTTGTGGACTTCCTTGTGGACTGAGGGCAAGTGAACCATCATCGCAAAACCACCAAGCAATTCCCTCTGGGGTAATTCGATTAAGCCAGTCCATAGAGACGAGTTTTTTATCCCTATTCGGTTTAACGATGTCAAAGACATCTTTGAGTTGGGGATGGCAACCTGTGTTACAGGTAACTGATATGTTTCCGTATCCTTTGTTAGATGTAATTCGCAGTTTTGGTCGCAACTCTTGAAGGCGATAGGCTTTGTATTCCAACCATTCTTGCTGCTTTTCTGAGTGCGTCCAACACAATCTGGGGAATCTGCTGTATTTATTGGGATAACTGATAGAGCAATCTCCAAGCAAGGTTCCGTAGATAAGCCCAAGTGCATTTGGTTGTATAACTGCCGCATCTGCAAGGAACTTTTCTGTTCTAAGTTCCCAAATTCCGTGTCCCTTTTTATATGGATGTTTTTCCCAGCGAGACTGGATACTGATGATTCCTCGTCCCTTTTTTTGTAAAAAGATTGGGATATCAAGCTTTTCTCCACACCCGCAAGCACAGAAAGGTCGGAGTAATTCGGCTTGTTTAAGGATAGATTCCAGGTCGTATGATTTTTGCCCTGATGTATTGCCTTTAAACTGGTGTCCGCTAGCAAATCTCCGGGTGCGTCCATCGATACCAAATTTGTAAATGAGGATGCCGCATCCACATTCACAGGGGATAGTATCTTCACTCCTTCTTTTACGTCCTTTGCTGGTAGCCATCCCTGATTTGTCCTAATTAAATGATTACCCGTACATCTAATTTCTCGGTTAGTTGTCTTGATAACCAGGGTTTGCCGTTCTCCTTGATCTAACCACCTGACAACTTTTTTGAATTCCCACTTAAGAGATGAGTTGTTGTAACTCAGTACTTTCTTGCCTTTAATTTTGGGATCGTCAATTCTGTGAAGTCCCTCATCAGTCAAGACCAGAGAATCTCCAGTTAGGCATTCATCAATAACATAAACCTTGTAGCGACACTGCACAGGAGCAAACTGGGCTTTTTCAATCAACTCGCGGATATTATCGACACCAGTATTACTAGCGGCGTCTATTTCAATTACGTCTAGAGCGTAACCCTTAGCGATCCCCTGACAAACCTCACACACGCCGCAGGGTTCAGCCGTGGGCCGATCGCCTTTGAGACAATTGAGGGATTTAGCCAAAATTCGGGCACTAGAAGTTTTCCCCGTACCTCTTGGCCCGGTGAATAAATAGGCGGGGGCGATTTTGGATGTGCCGATCGCGTTCGTGAGGGTGGTAGCGATCGCCTCTTGGCCCACCAGTTCAGCAAAACTTTTGGGGCGATATTTGTGGTGCAGGGGTTCGTAAGACATGGAAAAATAGACTTCAATGCCTTTCAACGTTAATTAGTAGCACCGAGTCGAGTTGAGGATTCAATTATTTTAAACTCTCGTACCTGGCTTTATTTATCGATGTTGCCATAGCTCTTGCACTCAACTAATGCCGTAAATTTTGGCACTCAGGAAAGCAAGCAACCAGAGCTTATCCTCTACTATGATTTCAACATCAATGTATCGGAATTATAGCATATCATTTAGTACATTTGTTCTATAGAAGAAGACTGGGAAGCAGAGAAGAATAACTCTTGACAAATGACTAATGACTAATGACAAATGACTATACGTTTTATTGACTGAACTAACGCCATAGTCCAGTGCGATCGCTACAATTTTATAGATAAAGTAAAACTCGATGGTGCAGCAGATGCTCAAGCGGCTATTTCAATGGCTCAAAAAGCTTTTTCAGAGCTTGTTTGGTGGAAAACAGACTACCTCAAAATCTAGGGGGAATGTGGAAAAAGAACCAGCACCACCCTTAAGCGATACGGATCTGGAATTCCTCTTCAACGAACTGTTGCAAGGAGTACATCAAGCACGAGGGGAAGCATGGGCACAGAAGTGGCTGCATAATATCGAACATCGCATCACAACTCAAGAGTGGGTTGAGTGGTTAGGGCGCTTTGGCGACAGATTGCTCGCATCTCCAACACCGAATAATGAAATGGCTGCGCGGTTAGTGCAATTAGGTGAGTTAAACGTCGGAGAAATTGGAGATGTTGCCTATAATATCGGGATGCAGTTGTTGACACGCAATGAAGGCGAACCAGTTTGGGAATATGAAGGGCCAGATGCTTTTAGCACTACTCCTTTGCCCTCTGAGGTAGCTGCCCCAGTATTAGAGTCAGCAGATGCACCAGAGAACCTCCCAGAGGGAGAATACCAAACTGTCACCCTAGAACAGTTGTTTGTGATGTTACAGGAGGATGAAAATTTACGTCAGCAAATTGCTCAACAGCTTGCCGTTGAAACAGACGATCCACAAGTGCTTGTCCAGGCATTAATTAGTCAGTTATATCCTGCTGGTCAATCGACTACAGAGCAAACTGAAAATTAACTGCTTGCCAGAATCAAATTCAAGAGTGAAATCTGGGAATTGTAACGTTGTAATGCTATGCTCTTGAAGATTTGTATATTTTTTGCTAACCTGCTACGGAAGCGCTGTCCGAATCTAATGGATTTTTACGTAATTGATGATTTTTTTAAGACAACGATGGCTACAATCTAGAAAAACAAAATCCAAGAGTGTGGCAGATGCTCAGGCGGATATCGCAGTCGCTTAAAAGGTTTTTAAAGCGCCTCATTGCAAGTAAACAGAATAGTTCTCTCAAGGGTGCGAGAGGACGCAATCTGGTGGGGGTACTACCAGAACTAACCAATGCGGATCTGGAACAATTGTTTATCCAATTGTTAGAAGGCGTGCATCAAGCACGAGGACGACAGTGGGCATTGAGGTATCTGCAACGGATCGAAAATCGCGTTCCAGCTGAACGTTGGATAGACTGGTTGGTGATGTTTGGTGAAAGCTTACTAGCTTCACCTACACCAAATCCTCTTTTAGCAACACAAATGGTGCAATTGGGGGAACTTGGTGTTGGCAGAATTGGAGAAGTTGCTTATGACATTGGCATTCGGCTAATGCAAAACTTACCTACAGAAATAGAAAATTATCAGGAAAATCAGGCACAAGATGATCTAGAAATCACTCCTGGGCAAGAACTGATCCGCGATTTGGGCGAACAGTTATGGGAGCATGATGAGCCAGATGTAATCGAAACTACTCCTGGACAAGAACTGATCCGCGATTTGGGCGAGCAGTTATGGGAGTATGATGAGCCAGATGTAATAGAAACTATAACCGATGAAGAAATTATCCCAGCTTCTCCCGGACAAGAGCTAATCCTTAGCTTTGGCGAACAATTATGGGAATATGATGAGCCAGATGTTGAACCAATAACGTCAGCACCTCAAAATGCCTTTTTTGAGGAGAGATCGCCCGAAAACTTCGAGGAACTGGTATGGAAATATGAAAGGGAAGACACCCAAGCCACAATACCAGAAAATATCCCCCTGCCAGCAGCGGAAGATTCAATCAGCTTGTTAACCCAACTTCGGTTCGACGAAGAAGAAGTTGTTCAAATTACGACACCAGCGAATCTCCTTTCCACCAGACAAAGGACTGAATTAGCAACGTCTCCCTCGGTGGAAACCTGGGATAACACTTTGACGAATTTAGAGCCAAATGTGGCTAATACTTTAGATGAGTTGTGGGTGAAATTGGATCAAAGTACCAATTTAGTCCAGCAACTTGCTTCAGATTTGGCAGTTCAAAGCAGTAATTCTCCTGGTATTATTGAGCGGCATAACGATAATCCGATTACCCACGCTCAAGGGTGGTTTTACCAAGGTCTTCAGCAAGCGAAAACAGGCGATTTGCTAGGCGCGATCGCATCTTATGACCAAGCTATTGAAATGCAACCCGAATTCTCCGAATATTGGTTTAATCGAGGCTTAACGCTGTTCCATTTAGAACGTTTTGATGAAGCGATCGCGTCTTATGAAACAGCCATACAACTGAAACCAGACTTCTACAAAGCTTGGTACAACCGGGGTGGAACTCTCGGAGAATTAGGATACTTTGAAGAAGCGATCGCTTCTTTTGACAAAGCTATAGAAATCAAGCCAGACTATCAAGAAGCGTGGTCTAGCAAGGGTTTGGCACTGCTGAAATTAGGTTGGCTACCAGAAGCTATTGCTAGTTATGACCAAGCGCTACAACTCCAACCAGAAGACCAGGAAAACTGGTATTACCGAGGCATAGCCCTAGCTGTCAGCGAACAATTTGCCGAGGCGATTATATCTTACGACAGAGCTATAGAAATTAACCCAGAGTACCATGAAGTGTGGATAGATCGGGGTGTAGTGCTGTTTAATTTAGGCAGGTGGTCAGAAGCGATCGCTTCCTGGGATAAAGCACTTTCAGTTCAAGCCGACTTCTACTTAGCTTGGTACAACCGGGGTATAGCATTAGACAACTTAGGACGGAGACAAGAAGCGATCGCCTCCTATCAACAAGCGATCGCCATTAAACCCGACTTCCACTTAGCTTGGTATAATCAGGCAGTAGCATTGTTTTATTTAGAACAATTTGCCGAAGCGATCGTCTGTTATGACAACGCTTTGCAAATTAAACAAGATTATTGGGAAGCTTGGATTGGTCGGGGAACTGCGATCGCTCATTTAGTGAATTATGACGAGTTACTGAATTTGTCGAGTAGTATGATCGCGACAAATCCTGCCTTACAACAGGGCGGCTACGAAGGAAAATTAGCCAGCTACGAAGAAGGTTTAAGGCATCTACGGACAGATACCCATCCAGAAGGTTGGGGTAGATTGCATTTTGCGATCGCGAATACTTACTACGAGCAAGGCAAAAAACATACCAATCCCCGCGATTATTGGCGCAAAGCTGCATCTGAGTACCATCAGGCGCTCTTAACTCTGACATTAGAGTATTTTCCCCAGTTGCATTTAGAGGTTTTACAATCTCTCAGCAAAGTGTTGATGGGTTTGGGACAAACTACACAAGTTCAAGAATTGCTGCAACGTGGGACAGATTTATTGCGACAATTACTGAGTGAAGAAACTCGCTCAGATGAAAGTAAAAAACAGCTAGCTTTAAAATTTGCCGGCTTCGATCAATTGGCAGTTGATTTAGCTGTGGAGTCGGGTGATTTAGTAGAAGCTTGGGAAATTGCCGAACAAGGTAAAAATGCTTGTTTAAACTGGCTGCTTTCTGGCTGGAATAATAATATTTACTCGCCTTATTATGGCGAAATTCAACAACTATTCAATCCCACAACAGCAATTATTTACTGGCATATTAGCCCAGTTGCCCTACATACTTTCATTCTCAAAGACCAAGCACCATCACCAATTCTCCTGTTTACACCCATGCAAGATACTGGGGTAATACCTTTAGGAGAAGATGCTATTCGTCTCAATGAATTGCCTCTACCCGAAGCAGTGCAACGCCTAATTGAATTTGAAATTTGGCTAGAAAATTGGCATCAACAATACCAAGAATATCGCAGCACAGCCCACGACAAAGAAAGTAAAAGTCATCATTCTTGGCGAGTTGAGATGGAAGAGAAGCTGTTGCAACTGTATAAAATTCTGAATATTTCCACAATTGCCCAGGAACTCGAAGGTATCACCCAACTGGTATTAATTCCTCACCGTGACTTGTACAGATTGCCCATTCATACACTTTTCCATCTTTCTTCACCATCACCAGAAGAGTTACCGAATGTGGAATCAAATTTCAGCTTTACCTATCTACCTAGTGCCCAAATAGGTTTATCAATCAGAACTGAGGATATTTGGCAGTGGCAAAATAAGTTATTGCTCAGTGTTGAACATCCTGAAAGTACAGGTTATCCCACACTTAAATTTGCCAAACTGGAGTCTGAAATTGTTAGTCAGATGTTCAATAATATCCAACGAATTCAGGGCGCAGAAGCTACGAAAAGTATTGTTGAAAATGCCCTATTTGATAATTATAACATCTTGCATTTTACAGGTCATGTTACTAATAATTTAGCTGAACCGAAAAAGTCAGAATTAGCATTAGCAGGGGAAGACAGACTTACTCTAGATGAAATCTGCCAACAAAATCTAGATAGTTACAACCTTATTACCCTCTCTGCTTGTGAAAATTTAAGTACTAACAACTACACTATCAGCAGCGAATATGTGAGTTTAGTCAGTGGTTTTATAACTCAGGGCGTACCTCATGTAGTGAGTACTCTCTGGAGTGTAGAATCTTCGGCTAGCGCCTTGGTGATGATCGAGTTTTACCGACGATTACAGCCCAATAAATCAGCAGTTACTGCCTTAGCTGAAGCAACACGATGGCTGAAAGAACTAACTGCTGGAGAACTGACAAAATGGTATGAAGATATTTTGAATAATCTGCATCCAGAAGAAGTAAGAATTCAAACTTATTTAGCGACCCAACTATATAGAAATAGTAAAATGGCATCAGATAAAAATCTTTATAATCATCCTTACTACTGGGCAGCTTTTACGATTATGGGTAAGCCTAATTAATACTTTGAAACTTTTATTTCAGCCATAAAATTAGCCAGATACTTGTTTTTAGCTTCACGTCTCTAAAAGTTCAGTAATTTCAGTAGAATAGTCTAATTATATACAAAAATTGGATGTATTCACTGTGGTCTTAAAATTAATGGCGGAAGTGAAGATTAAAAATAAATATGAAATTAGAAACCAGAAATATATTACTTAAAGCTTACGCAGAACTACATAAGATAATTCAAGAGTTATATGAAGCTCACGATAGAGCAATAGAGAACAATGATTTTGACGATGCTAGTTTGTTGGCTAGTCGAGCAGATAGACTTTATGAAGAAGTCGAAAATTTAGAAATCATCATCTCAGAATTGGAGTAGAAATGAAAACAATTGAAGAATTAAAAACTCGAATCAAAGAACTCAGTAGTCAAACTGTAAAATTTAGTAAAAAAGCAACTGAAGTGTGTTTGACGGATCGGGAACAAGCTAAACAGTTCAGACAACAAGCTAAAGAAGCTAGTAAACGTTGTCAGCTATTGATACAAGAATTGAAACGGCAATAGGTTTAAAATAATTCGTACTAAGGGGTTTATTATGCCAGATGTTCGGTTTGATAAATACTATCGTTATGAAGACCTAACGCGCATTCTACACAGTTATGCGAAGGAATTTCCCCAACTAGTACGCATAGAAAGCATTGGCAAAAGTTACGAGGGACGTGACATCTGGCTCTTGACAGTTAGCAACTTTGCCACTGGCGCACATCAAGAAAAACCTGCTCTCTGGGTTGATGGCAACATTCACGCCACAGAATTAGCACCATCAAGTGTTTGTCTATACTTATTGCAAACATTAGTGACAGCTTACGGTACTCACCCAGAAATTACCCGTTGTTTGGATACGCGCACCTTCTATATTTGTCCCCGTGTTAATCCTGATGGTGCTGAGTTGGCATTGGCTGACAAACCGAAATTTATTCGCTCCGGTACTCGCCCTTATCCCCATGATGAGGAGGGCAACGACGGGTTAGTGATGGAAGATATCGATGGCGATGGTCGGATTTTACTGATGCGAATCCCCGATGCTAATGGGGCTTGGAAAGTCTCTCCTAGCGAACCTCGCCTGCTGGTGCGACGCGAACCAACAGAAATAGGCGGTCAGTATTATCGCGTACTACCAGAAGGAAATATAGAAAATTATGACGGAGTTCAGATTCAGATTCAGCGTTCTAAGCAAGGGCTAGATTTAAACCGGAATTTTCCATTTTTGTGGCGGCAAGAATCTGAGCAATCGGGGGCTGGTTCTTATCCTACATCTGAAACAGAAGTGCGATCGCTTGTTCAGTTTATCAGTACACATCCTAATATTACAGGAGCGATCGCCTTTCATACCTTTAGCGGTGTTCTCATCCGTCCCTACACCCACCTCAGCGATGACGAATTCCCGGTCAATGACCTCCGTACTTATCAACGCATTGGCGCAAAAGGTACTGAACTTACTCAATACCCAGCCATCTCTGCTTTTCATGATTTCCGCTATGACCCCAAAGACGTAATTACAGGTACATTCGACGACTGGGCTTATGAATACCAAGGTCTATTTGCCTGGACAGTAGAAGTCTGGAGTCCGCAGCGCCAAGCTGGAATTAATGATTATAAATACATCGATTGGCAGCGAGAACACCCTATAGAAGATGACCTGAAATTGCTGCGTTGGAACGATGAAAAACTTGCAGGTAAAGGCTACGTCGATTGGTATCCCTTCGAGCATCCGCAACTCGGTCAGATTGAACTAGGCGGCTGGGATACGATGTACGCTTGGACAAATCCACCCCCTGAATTTCTGGAGAAAGAAATAGCCCTCTTCCCAGAATGGCTAGTTTGGCATCTATTAATATCTCCGCGTTTAGAGATTTACGAAGCCAGTGTCCACAGCTTGGGTGATGATACTTATCGGGTGCAATTAGTTGTGCATAATACAGGCTGGTTGCCCACTAATGTCACCCAAAAAGCTTTAGAAAAAAAGCTGGTGCGGGGCTGTATCTGTGAAATTGAACTGCCTTCTGGGGTAACTTTGGTAACGGGTAAGCCTCGTGAAGAGTTAGGTCAATTAGAAGGACGAGCCTATAAGCCTTCAACTCCCATTAGACGGCACAGCGATCCTACCAAGGATCGGGCAAAAGTTGAATGGTTGGTGCGTGCCCCTTCAGGTAGTACAGTTAAACTGCTAGCCCGCCATGAACGCGCTGGAGTTATTCGCACTGAATTGACATTCCCATAATTTTGACATTTGAAATTGTCAAAAATTCCCTTAATAAGTAAGTTGTCTAAACCGATAATTACCGTTCGCCTAATTACACGCGACGAACTTCCCCAACTTTTGGATTTATATAAACATCTAAATCCTGTCGATGCACCTCTACCGACTGATGATGTTTTACAATCTATCTGGGATGGGATTTTGCATGATCCCCGTTTGTATTACGTTGTAGCTGATGTTGATAACCAGCTAGTAGCAACATGTAGCTTAACCATTGTTCCCAACTTGACGCGTGGCGCACGTCCATACGGCATTATTGAAAATGTTGTCACCCATCTCGATTTTCGACAACAAGGATTAGGTACACAAGTGCTACATTATGCCTTAGCATTAGCATGGCAGCAACAGTGCTATAAAGTGATGCTTTTGAGTGGCTCAAAACGTGAGGAGACGTTGCACTTCTATGAAAATGCAGGGTTCAAACGTGGAGTAAAAACCGGATTTGTTGCCTTACCTCCAGAGGAGTTGTGAGCAGAACCGATACAGATTAAACCTCTTTCCAAAATATCGGTTTATCTGTAGGTTGCTTTTCATTAAATAGTCTTTTGTAAAAAAATAATTCCTAGCCAAAAATACTGGGGCAATCGGGCTGGGAATTTTTGATTGCGATCGCTAATTTCCAGTTTAGTATTTGGAAATTTACCATCAAGGACAACTATCTAAAGAGTGAAAGTTTTTCTTCAAAATCCAGCCCTGAGTTAGTTGTATAATCTCGATAAAAGATTAATAATACACCATATCCCGAAGATTGATTTTATTTCTTAAATATTGCTAAAGAACATGATACATTGAGTTTGACGGCATTAACCCTCCTCGGCAATTATAAAGAGACGGCTATTAAAGGCCAATTATTTTACTGCTTGAGTGCAATTTTAGAACTGAATAAAATCGCCTACTTGCACTAAATATCTTTATTGTTGCAACATATTATATTACTACAAGAGCCATGCTTATTTTTAGTGTGCTCTGCGGTTCTTAAAAAAAAATAGGAATTCGATACTATGTGTGGTGCACATGAGGATAAACGTTATGAGATATCAAAGCAGCTACTCATAATGTTCAGCGTTTTAATTTTCCAGAGCTAACAGGTTTCATTTCTGGTTTTCATGTCGAGGCGAACCAAATAATCATCTCAGATATTTGTATTCACTTAACCTTGCATCCAGTATTTTTCACATAATCAACCCAAGAAATTGAAAAGAGGATATTTCCATGTCTAGTTTGTCTCGTTGGTCATCAACAAAGGTTGCTTTGCTAGTTCTGGGAATGACAGCTGCTACAATAACTCCCATCGTAATTTCTGCCCCAGTTTCATCTCAAACTCCTGTTCCATCTGCGACACCATCACCTGAGACACCATCACCTGCGACACCATCGCCGACTTCAACAGTTAACCTATCTGATGTTTCCTCAGATTATTGGGCGCGTCCCTTCATTCAAGCCCTAGCTGAGAATAACGTGATTAGTGGCTTTCCTGATGGCACTTATAGACCAAATCAGCCTGTGACTCGTGCTGAATTTGCTGCCTTGATTCAAAAAGCTTTCAGTAACCAAAACCGAGTTCGGCAATTAAGCGCAGGTGGATTTAGTGATGTTCCTGCTAACTACTGGGCCGCTGCTGCAATTCAAAACGCCTACGAAACTGGATTTTTGGCAGGCTATCCTGGGAACGTGTTTAGACCAAATCAAGAAATTCCTAGAGTGCAGGGGATTGTTGCTTTAAGTAGCGGTTTAGCTTTAACTGGTGGCGATACTAGTACTCTCACTACTTACTACAACGATGCCTCAGCTATCCCAGAGTATGCTGTTGGCAGTGTGGCAGCAGCGACAGTAAGTAATCTTGTTGTCAACTACCCGGATGTAAAACAACTCAATCCGCAACAGTCTTTGACTCGTGCTGAAGCAGCAGCACTTTTATATCAAGCTTTAGTTAAACAAGGACGGGTGCAACCCATTGCTAGCAATCTTCCAGCTAGTCAGTACGTTGTAGCTGGAACTCCTGCCGGTACTGATATTGTTGCTCTAGCGTCATCCAGTAGTTCTTTTACAACTCTGACTTCTTTATTAAAGACAGCCGGTCTAGCAGATATTCTTCAACAGCCAGGCCCTTATACAGTCTTTGCTCCCACCAATGACGCATTTGCTGCTTTACCTGCTGCTACCTTACAACAGTTAGAGCAACCAGAAAACAGAGAAGCGCTAGTTAAGATTTTGAGATATCACGTGGTTCCCGGTGCGGTAACTTCTAGTCAACTCTCAGCAGGGGAATTGACAACAGATGAAGGAAGACCTGTAAATATTAAAATCGATTCCGCTAACAGTCAAGTCTCGGTGAATAATGCCAGAGTTCTCCAGGCGGATGTGAAAGCTAGCAATGGTGTTATCCATGCAATTAACCAAGTCCTGATTCCGCCTGATGTTAACATCAGTCAGTTAAATCAGCCACCAACAGGAAATGGGACACCTGATGTTAACGTAGGTAGAAGTACTCGTGGTGGCAGAAGCTATATCGGAGTTGGTGGTAACATTGGTTTGAGCGGCGATGATACAGCTCTGAGCGACACTAACTTTACAGTGATCAGCAAACTTGGTCTGACAAACTATCTATCAGTGCGACCATCGGTGATCTTTGGGGACAATACAATATTTCTAGTTCCCGTAACTTTAGATTTTTCTCCCCGCAGAGCAGGTTCGGTGGGTGAAAGAACCTATAGTATATCTCCTTACATAGGCGCGGGTGTAGCAATTGAAGCTAATGCTGATACTGATATTGGATTACTGTTAACAGGTGGTGTAGACATTCCTCTCGGTTCTAGACTTACAATAACAGGTGGTGTAAATGCTGCTTTTGTAGATGATACTGATGTCGGACTGCAATTAGGAATTGGCTATAACTTCAGGTAAATAAAAGTAGAACATGTAATAAGGGCGCACAGTTAGTTGTGCGCTCTTGCTGTATTAAGGTCGCTTGATTGCTAAAGTAAGTCCATCGGCGATGGGGACAAGGGAGAGGCTAATGCGTTCGTCATGATGTAACTTCTCGTTCAGCGCCCGGATTGCTTGGGTGCTTTCATCTTTATTTTGCTGGTCAGCGACTTGTCCAGACCATAAAACATTATCGATCGCAATCAATCCACCTGGACGAACTAATTGCAGCGATCGCTCATAATATCCATCATAATTTTCTTTATCAGCATCAATAAAGGCAAAATCAAAAGTCTCGGCTTGCCCAGTTGCTAATAACCGATCTAAAGTTTCCAAAGCTGGTGCTAATCGTAAATCGATTTTATCGGCAACCCCAGCTTCTTGCCAATATCGTCGAGCGATCGCAGTAAATTCTTCACTCACATCACAAGCAATAATTTTGCCATCAGGCGGTAGTACCAAAGCGACAGAAAGTGAGCTATAACCCGTAAACACTCCAACTTCTAGGGTTTTCTTCGCTGCAATTAACTGTACCAGAAGGCTCATAAACTGCCCTTGTTCTGGTGAAATCTGCATTCCACTCCGGGGATGATTGGCGGTTTCTTGGCGCAACTTTTCAAGAATTTCTGGTTCTCGCAGCGAAACGGATAAAAGATAATTGTAGAGTTGGTTATCAAGACCTATAGACTGTTTTGGCATGATAGATGAGAGAATTGAGAGAAACTACAGTTATACTATCGCTGATAAGTGGAATCTCAGGAATAACATGGTGCGGTTAGTTTTGACAGCAATATTGCTAGTACTAGTGACAGCTTGTGGCAGTGTTGGACTACTACCAACTAGCGACTTAGTGCAAAAAGCGATCGCACTTGGGCTAGAACAAACTCAACAAAAACTTAACCAACAGTTGGATCTAGATTTTCAAGGATTTGAAATCAAGCGGTTATCAATTACCCAAGAACAACCCCTGACGATTGAAAATTTACCAGCTTTCCACGTCCGGGGAACCTACGATTTGATTGTTAAGCTACCAAAACGACGCTTGACGCAACCACAACAAGCATTTGACGTTTACCTGCAAATTCAGCAAGAAGGTAAAACTTGGCGATTGCTGCTTCCAGAAAAAGGTAGTAAAGATAGTCAATCAATTTGGCGTAGCTATCTCATCCAATAGTGACGGGGAAAGGTTTAAATTGTCTCATTCTTTTCCCAAACTACAGGTTAAAATTTGTGTATTCTATACCGTCATCTTCTGCAAAAATTACAAAATCGAAGGATTTAACTAACGCCTGTATTGCAGCAGTTCCGCCATAGGGATGACCAAAGGGTTCAAATTCAAGTTTAGCTCTGTCGGCAGAAACCATCCTACAAGCAATTAATTGATATTCACCATTTTGAAAAGCATCAAACATAGAATAAAATCCCCAAGGATGTTTGAGGCTAGGATCTATCCACCTCTGTTCCACAGGTGTTGCAAACCAGCGACGGAAATGTTCAGTCACTTCCTCTTCACTAGGCCACCAAAAATGTGATAATGCTTTGCGATCAAAAAAAATTAGCCAATCTTCTTCATTACGCCAAGAATCGTTGTCTTTATCTTTTTTAATTTCGTTGAAAACTTCACAAAGAGCATTGAATCTTTTGGAATCATCTACTTGAAACTCTACAAAGCAGTATTCCATTATTTCTCCCTTCTTTTATTATGTGCAACTAGAAAAACCATCACAAATATATTTGTATAATTGAGAACCACTAGCCATAATCGAGGTGATAGTTTCACCGGAGACAGGGCAAAATGTATATTAACTTTTTCATCAGTTCTATTGCTGGAATTGTGGTTGTGGTGCTGGCGGCTTTTGGGTTACTGCAATGGTTGCACATCCCTGCTGGTAACTTTCTCGATTGGGTGATTGGTGGTGCTAGTTTTTGGTGGCTGTTGGTAATTGTCACCGTACCGTGGAATGTGCATTTTCAAGCCAAAGAAGTCTTAGCAGAAGCAGCACAATCAACTGAGAAAGGAATTCCAGTTGATGAGAAACAAGTGAAGTATGTCACATTGTTGGCAAAGCGATCGCTCTGGGTTGCTATTGCTTTACACTTATTCTCAGCCGTTGGTCTTTATACCCTTGCTGTCACTGGTATTAGTACGGTTGGATATATAAGTTCTGGTGCAGCTTTGTTATTAACAATTCTGCGTCCCGCGATTCGCGCTTACGAGTATTTATATGCGCGGTTAGCGATGATTCGCCAAGAATGGAAGTATCCGCGCGAAGATATTTTTGAACTGCGCGATCGCTTCTCTATATTGGAACAAAAAATCCAGTCTTTGGAAGATCAACTCAACCCAGAACAACCCTATTCTTTATCCGCAACTCAACAACGTTTTGCCGAAGAAACTCGCAGAGATTTAGCTCGAATTGCGGCTAATTTAGAAGAGTTACGGGCGACAAATCAAACAGAACATGAGCGTTTGGGGAGAGAAGCCAGAAATGCGATCGCGCAACTTTCCACCGACGGGCAATTTCTCGATCATGTCCGCGAAATTATTCGATTTTTTAAGACTGCTTGATTATTGCTTTAATAACGGGCCAAATTTTAAGTTTTGGATTGTGATAGTGAATATTCATCATCCAAAATTTAAAAAATTTCTTCAAAAAGGGTTAACTATACCCTACAACAAAAAGGAAAAGTTTGATAGAAATTGCAGTAATTCTGTATGCAATGTTTTTATATGTTGTAAACAAGGAAAAAAGTGCAAATGTTGGATTCTCTTATCTTGTTTTTTATATTAGCCACAATTATTCCTTTTTTTATTGCTCAGATTATGCCGAACAGCAAGTGGCTAATAGGTTATGCTATTTGTTTTGGAACTTTTGCTTTTTCTCAGTATTATAATCACTTAACAACACCAATCGAGCAACGAGGAAATGGTTTTGTTTACGCCTGGGCAATGATTGCTAATTATTTAATTAATACATCGGGAACTGTGGGAATAATTGACAGGGCTATTGTATTATACTTTAAGTCAAGAGGGTATAAAATCAATATATGGTTCATAGTTAATATAATTTTCCTTGATTGTATGCTTGTTTACATAGCAGTATTGATAGTTAACATTCCTAAATAGATAGACATTATTAAACAGAAAATAAGGAAGGATTATCAGGACTAAAGTCCTTACTACAAACTTTAATTTATTTATACCTAGCAACTTAGTGAGTATCTCTTCATTTCTACCTAATTTAAAATCCACTCACTATTGAAGTTCATAGTGTACCTCGTTAGAACAGGAAAGGCTATAGTAAAGCTTACATAACTTTAGGAGTACTCACGGTGAATCAGATACAACTGACTTTAACTATTGGTTACTTATTAATGACATGCTATTTTGTAACTAATTGGTTAATATTTTCCCTACGTCAGACTGCTTCCAATCCAGAAGATAAATTTTTATCGTTTGTGATGTTTGTGGTGACAACTATCTTCTGGCCTCTGATGATTCCGATGTCTTGTTTAGAAATGGTTCAACAAAAGCGAATAGACTTTAGTAAAATGATGCCTGTTCTCTTAGCAATATTTGTATTTAGTATTTCATATTATTTAACCGAATAATTAATAACTCCTCCTCGCAAATTGCATACATATAAAGATAAGCCGGAGGTTTGACTTGTTACCCTCCGGCTTCTTTATGCACAACTACCTTTACTTGTTAGGCAGTCTATTTATTCAACTTGGAATTGATTAACGGCGTCTGCTGCCAAAACCAGTTGAGCGGCGGGGTGCTGAACTACGCCCACTACCAAAACCACTGCCAGAATTGCGTCTAGGTGAGGTGGCTCTACCAGAGGGTTGCAATGTGCTACCACCAAAACCAGAACCAGAAGGACGGTTATTACCTGTAGTGCTACGCGGTGTATTGCGTATATTTGAATTTCCAGGATATGACCTTCTAATTGTCCCTGTATTGCGGAACGCAGTGCGATTTCTCACGGCTGCGGGTTGCGTATTGTATCGAGTTTGGTAGCTTTGAACTGCTTGGCCATAGCTTCCGCCATATCCACCGAAGCCACTTAATCCTTGTCCTGATTGATAGACAGGGGGTACATAATACTGGGGTCTAAACAACATACTACCAATTGCCTGTCCCGCCAAGCTACCAGCCACAGACCCAGCAAATGGTGCCCAGAAGTTATTTTCTCGACGGACTACAACCGTCTCTTGTTGTCCTGTTTGGGGATTGGTTTTATTCTCGGTCACGTTGTGGACGTACTCAATTTTAAAATCTTCCGTCAGATATAAAATCGGTTGTCCTTTTTCTACCTTCAGATAGGTTTTTTTACCCTGCTTGATTTCATCATCAGTTAACCGTGCCATTTGCAAATTTTCGGTTGCAAAGGTTGGGGGATTATTGTTAAGTAAAAACAGGCTGTATTCACCAGTTGCATCGTCATAAGTGGCTTGTTGTATTTGATACTCGCCATCACTCAACTTTGTATTAGTAGAACTTTGGCTAACGTTCTTAGCTGGAGGAGTACTTTGGTTCTCGCCACCACAAGCAACAGTTGTGATACACAAACTCAGAGCTAAAAAAACGGCTGTAAATTTACGTACTATGGTCATGATCATTGGATTATTGTCCTATCTCTGAGCTTAACAATTTATCATCTGAGTAGTAAGTACGGACTACCCAACAAATTACAAAGGAATCAATTCTGGGTAATATTGCAGCAGTTGATCGCTAGTAAGTTCATCGCCTAACTGTGCTGGTGAGAAATGTACTTGGATTGCCTTTAATCTATGTTTATAATGCAAATTTATCAATGCTTTCAATCCTTCCTTGAGCGCCTGAACGTTAGAAAGATCGGTTTCCAAATCTGGTACTTCTCCTTCATAAGCTACTGTAATCATCACAATGACGTTGCGGGTTACAGGTATGGATAAAGGTTCATTCAATCCAGAGTTGGAACTGTAATCTGGTTCGCTGAGATATCTTTCGGCAGAGTCAGTAAATAATTCATTCACGTAATCCCCCGCTTCGCCCTCATTAAAAAATACATCACCTTCGTTGGCAGCAGAAAGCCAATATTCATCATATTGCAGCAAGGTTTGGCTAATTTCTACCAATCCTTCTCCTAATACTTCTAAGTCGCCATCGGCATCGATTGCATCTCGTCCAGCACTATTTAATACTCCCAAAATTGGCGCTACTTCACCTCCCCCTAAGTGCAGAAATAGGCGAAACACTACATAGCGAGTTCGACCAATCATTTTATTAAAAAAATTGCTCATTTTTTCCTCCAAAATTTTGTCATTTGTCATTTGTCATTAGTTCAATACTCAATGCCCGATGCCCAATACTTCTCTACGAGAGGCTACGCCAACGACTTCACTCAGTACAAGTGCCCAATGCCCTATAACTAATGACTAATATAATGAAATCCTTTGACAAAATCTATAACTGTATCTAATGAAGGTAATATATTTTTTGTTAAATCACTGGATATATCATAAGCTGAAGCATTGAGAACAGAGCGATTAATAAATCTTTTCCCAAAGTTGGGATGGTCATAAACAATCAAAGTGTGGGCACTGGAATTGGTTAAAACTATTTGGGCTGGGGCTTTACAAAAATTTAATTTTGCGGCAACTTCGATATTTTTTTTCATCTGTTTAATTTTTGTAGCCTGATTTATAGCTTGTTCTAAAAGAGTATTTAATTGTTTCACTATATGAGGCGATTTTAAGTTTTGGTTTGCAAAAACTTCACTGTTAATCATTTCCACTATACTGAAAATATTCTTTTGGGTAGGTGCTGCATCTAGAAAGGGAAGAATGACAATGTAAGCAGTGGGAAATAATGCTTCGTCGCTATCTACATGAAAGGTAAAAATAGTTCGGCGACGGCCGCTTTCAATGCTTGGAGGTTGTTTCAGCCCTCGATATTCTTGAGCAATTTGGTAGTAAGCACCAGCGATCGCAAAATTAGCTTCGTGTTCTAGAGCTGCATCAACAATAATCCGAATTGTTGGCGGTGTTTCGTTAAAAAAATCTCGTGACTCTTCAGAATGGAAATTTTGGACAATTGAGCGATCGCCATTTGGGCTAAGATCGACCCATTCACAAACCATGCCTTCGGTTTTTAAACCAAATCTGGAAGTGGCATAAAGCTTGGCTCCCGTTAAAGTTGCTCCTGTTAAGTCAGCACCGATCCATTCTGCCCTAATTAATTTTGCTTGAGTTAAATTGGCGTGGACTAAACTTGTATTTGTTAAATTGGCATTGCTTAAATCTGCGCCAATTAAATCAGCCCCGCTCAATTTTGCACCACTCAAATCTGCCCATCGGAGATTTGCGCCGCTCAAATCTGCCCACCGGAGATTTGCACCACTCAAATCTGCCCCACTCAAGTTAGCATGGCTGAGATTGGCTTGTCTGAGTTCGGCATCTCGCAAATTTGCACCGCTCAAGTCCGAGCGACTGAGATCGCTGGCGTTTAAGTTAGCCATCTCCAAGTTGGCTCCAGTTAAAGAAGCACCTCTCAAGATAGCCTCACTCAAGTTAGCGTGACGGAGATTCGCTTGGCGGAGTGTCGCCTCTCGCAAATCAGCACTGGTGAGATCGGCCTCCGACAAATCAGCGCGACTGAGGTCAGCGCGAACTAATTCGGTGCGGATTAATGAGGCTCCTCTAAGTTGAGCGCGACTTAGATCCGCTCGAATCAAATTAGCGACGTTGAGACTGGCGTTATTGAGGATGGCGCTGGATAGATTCGCACCACTCAGTCTGGCTACATTCAGCTTGGCATTGCTCAAGTTAGCTTCACTAAGATTCGCGCCACTCAGGTTGACTATACTCAGATTAGCATCGCTCAGATTTACACCACTGAGCTTAACCCCACTTAGGTTGGCTTCTGGGAGGTCAACACCACTAAAGTTTAAGACTCCTGCTGCGTATTGTTCGAGTAATTCCTCTACAGTCATCGATGCTACCCCTTGGATGCCAACTTTAATAGTTGGTAAAGTCATAAAAAACAGAATGTCAAAATCAAAAATGAATATTGGAATTTTAGGATTGGGACTGATAGGCGGATCTTTGGGTTTTGATTTGCGATCGCAAGGACATCATATCTTAGGAGTTAGTCGCCGTGAAGCAACCTGTCAAAAGGCAGTTACCTTGGGCAGTGTTGATGAAGCATCAGTCGATCTGAGCCTATTAGCAGCCGCAGAAGTTGTATTTATTTGTACACCTCTAGCCCTTATTGTGCCCCAATTTGAACAGTTAATCGCTCATTTGCCTACGGCTACAGTCGTCACTGATGTAGGTTCGGCGAAAGCACAGATAGTCAAGGATATTACTCCCCTTTGGGATAATTTTATCGGCGGTCATCCAATGGCGGGCAGAACAGACAGCGGGATAGAAGCTGCACAGCGAGATTTATTTGTTAATAAACCTTATGTCTTAACACCGATAGCTACAACCCCAACTAATGCAATTACAGTTGTGGAAGAAATTGTGCGATCGCTCGGAGCTAATATCTATTATTGTCAACCAGAACAACACGATCGCGCTGTGAGTTGGATTTCTCATTTACCTGTGATGGTCAGTTCTTCGTTGATTGCTGCTTGTTTGAGCGAAACTGACCCCGATGTTTTGCAATTAGCCCAAAAGTTAGCTAGTTCGGGTTTTCGCGATACTAGTCGTGTGGGTGGTGGGAATCCAGAGTTGGGCGTGATGATGGCGCGGTATAATCGTCAAGCATTGCTGCGATCGCTACAACAATATCGTCAAAACCTCGATGAGTTGACTAACTTAATTGAGCAAGAAAATTGGGCAGTTTTAGAGGAAAAGTTCAAATCAAGGCAACAGGCACGACCTGATTTTGTTTAATAGTTGTTGGGTGCGTTTAGCTATCGATAACGCACCCATATTTTAATTTAGTGAGTTAATTGATAAAGTTTGTTGGCTGCTTTTTTGTCAAAACAACTTTCCACAGCTACTCAGAAATTCCAACAAGAAAATATTTAAAAATGCTACTCTACAGTCTGACAGTCACCAAACCGATGTACCATACAGATAAATTTACAAAAATCAACAATGGTAGAACGTCCAATTAAGAAATCGGAACGTCAGTCTCAAGCAAACACTGACAACAATTCCGAAAATTCGGATTCTGTAACCCCTATTGAATCCAACCCCAAAAGCTCAAAACCGAGTCGCGATGCCGAAGGCGGGCTGCGCCAACGCTCGTCTGACAAAGGGAAAAAAGGATCGTCATCTAGGGATGAAGGCAGACAATCGGTGAATCCTGCACTAGCGCGCGGCCCAAAACCGGTTAAACCTCCAGCCCCCAAAGTTAAAACAGAAGAACTTGAAACCGAATCAGAATCTATCTCTGAGGAGTCTCAAGACTAGCATTACAAGTGTTGTTGTGTGTGATGTGGGAGGCTATAAGCATATTAAAGACTGGGATTTCTGACTCCGAAGGCAGCGATCGCGCCCCCCATCACCATTAGGTTATTTTTAGCGATCGCGTCTCTCATAGAGTTTCTGTATATCAAATGCGTGAATGGGTAGGTGTACAAATTCCACAGCCATAAAAAAGTGCTTCTATCTCAATACCAGCAAGCATTTCACCCCACTCATCACCCAATTATCATCCGCGCAATCTCTGAAATGCTTACAAAAACTAGGATGTCAGCCTTTAACTTTTCCCGGCACTCTTCCCAAAGGAATTCTCTAATGCTATGATTGCTCCAAAATCGCGCAACCGCACCTTGAAAACTAAATATAGTTTGGCTTTCAGGCTCCCATTGCAATTCATCAAAATCCCTATTAGGGATTGAAACTAATTACCAATACCGCCAAGGTTAAAATTACTGATTGCAATTCATCAAAATCCCTATTAGGGATTGAAACTTATCAGTGGGCTTTTGAGGCATCACAACATCATAAATTGCAATTCATCAAAATCCCTATTAGGGATTGAAACTTTCCTGGCTATTTGATGATGAATGCCGTGGCAAATTGCAATTCATCAAAATCCCTATTAGGGATTGAAACACCATGTTTTGCGATCGCTCTAAAAAACCCTAAATTGCAATTCATCAAAATCCCTATTAGAGGATGTCTGAGAAGTATCAAATATTTATTGATCCCCCCTAACCCCCCTTAAAAAAGGGGGAATAAGAGTCTTAAAGTCCCCCTTTTTAAGGGGGATTTAGGGGGATCTCCAAGGGTTAGATGTATACAAAAAAACTTTTCAGACATCCTTTTAGGGATTGAAACAAGCCATGAATCTGAAGTGCAGAACTGCAATTGCAATTCACCTTTCACCCAATTCATATTTGGTATTTATTGTCAATACATAAAACCTAAAATATATATTGCAGAAATCAATTTGCTTAATTTACAACATCTCAGTACAGTAAATTTAAAAGCAGTTTGAAGGTCATAAAAGTTTTACAGCAAGTAAATCGATGCTTGCCCTGCGAAAATCAAGCTATGTGAAAAAATCTAAAATCCAAAATTGATTAGCATAAATAATGGAGATAGAACAGAACGATCGATTTGTAACCGTGGTCATTACACAACTTGTCAAACCAGGATGCGAAACTGCTTACGAAGCTTGGTTGAAAGAGATTACCAGGGTTTCCAGAACTTATGTGGGTCACATGGGAACAAAGGTGATTTGTCCCCAACTTGGGGTCAGAAATGAATATGTGATTATCTTCCGATTTGACAATTATGAAAATTTAGAAGTGTGGATGACATCGCGCGATCGCGAACATTTGCTCAATCAAGGAAAGCATTTAGTTGAATCCGATCCTTATGTTCAAAAAATTAGTGGATTAGAAGCTTGGTTTTCTCTTCCTGGTCAACCATTAAAAACTCCACCGCGCTATAAAACAGCCTTACTAACTTGGGGAGCTGTATATGTGTTGATTAATTTATTGAATACGTTCTTAGTACCCCTAATTCGTGGTTTACCACCCTTGATTATTTCGTTGATTATAACGATTACTATGGTTTTGCTCTTAACCTATGTTGTCATGCCGAGAGTTAGCCGCTTGTTTAGCTTTTGGCTATATCCTAAATCACGAAAAATTTAGGAATAAAGTCGAACTAACCCTATTTCAGATCCGAAGACAACCATCACAATATAGCCTTTCTTAGTTGATTCCGATACAGACCTAACCCCCAGCCCCTTCCCTGCAAGGGAAGGGGAGTAAAATTCAAAGCCTCTCTCCTCTTAGGAGAGAGGTTTGGAGAGAGGTAAGAGTGTATTGCATACAAACGAAAAGCGCTATATATTACTGTTCTTCGCCTTTTTTCTGAAGGAGCGATCGCCAATCTTCAATCGCTTTCTCCGTCCACAGCCAATTTTTAGTTAATTTATCTACCTGGAAATTTTCTCGATCGGACTTGAGAACCGTTTGCCGCAACTTAATCGCTTCATTCAAATATTGCGTCTGCTTACCATTAGATTGACTAAGTGCAGATTTATACAATCCAAGAGCTAAACCAGCATAAGAAGTTAAAGCATCTTGAGGAACTGCTGTGTTTCTGGATGTTGATTTTGTGTTCTGTTCTTTGAGAGCTAAATTCAAAGCCTTGAACCAAGAATCATTGGCGCGATTCAGATTGCCTTCTGTGTAGTAAGCAAATCCCAAAGCGTTATTATACAAAAGCGATTCGGGTTTAGCTTTGGCAGCAGTTTCCCAATAACGGCGGGCATCATCGACGCTATAGTTATTGTCTCCAGTTTGGATCGACTGCCACGCCAATCGTCCCTTGTAAAAATTCACAGATGGATCGTCAGCTTGTTTACTGGGAATTAGTTTTAAGGAAGTTTCAGCCGCAGCCAGTGCGCCCCGATTCAGTAGTTCTTCTACAGCCAATAGCCCACCTTGCAAGTCACCCTGGCTCAATTTTTCCGTAGCAGTAGCGGTGACAATTCCAGTTGCTTCTATTCCTAAATCGATATTCGGCTGCTTTTGAATCGGTCGAGAATCAGGTAGAGACTGGGTAGGAATTTCTGGTATTTTAGGCAGTGCTTGGGGGCGATTTTGCCACCACCAATTTAAACCGAACGCAGCGGCGATCGCACCGATCCCCACAACGCCGACAATCGGCCACAGTTTGCGGCGACGGGTACGATTTCTTGGCGGGGGTGGTTGCGATTGCGAAAAATTAGACTTTTGCCAATTTTCTTCAAGGTTTCCAGGAGTTGCAGGTGGCGGTGGTGGAACTTCTCCCCACAAATCTGCTTCTTCTTCTGAGGAAGTCGTTTCCTCTGATATCTGGCTTTGGTGAAGACTATTTTCGTGAATTTGTCGATCCGCTTCAGTTCCAGGTTTTTGGTTATCTAGCTGACGAAACAAATCCGAAACTATCGCAGAATCTTCTTCATAGCTTGGGTCATCATACTCAATTTCATCAACCAGATCGCCCCAAGTATCTTCACCCAGCCAATCCAACCCAGAAGAGTCCCGCGTCAAACCACTAGGAATCATGTCTTCCATTCCTAAAGGCATCTCGCTATCATCAGGTATACCAGGGTACATCGTGGAAGTTACCCCTAAAGGCGAACTATACTGATTCAGCGACTCCCTACTTGCAGAAACCTCAGTTTCCTGACTTAAAAAACCATCAAATTCTGGCTGGAGATATAAAATCGGTAATGCCCAGTACATCTGGTGAGAACCATAAGCAGAAATTAATCCTTGGCGCACCCGACTTACACACAAATCTACTGGATATCCCTGATTTAAATTGCGGTAAAACAATTGTGTGAGCGTCAGCGCCACTTCATCAGGAATCCGTTCTGACATCGCCAAGACGCTTCTAATTCCGCGCTTCACCAGACTTTCCGCTAAGTTTCGTTCGCCAGTATCTCCAGAGGGATTGGACGCTGCTGTGTATGCCCCCAAGCAGGAATTAAACACTGCCATTTGGATATTATTGTTGACGAGCAAACCTGCTAAATCGTCCCCAGTCAAGATTTCCGTTAAGCCGGTTCTGCGACTAACAAGATAAATTTCTCCGCCATTTGCGCCTAAATTACTATGACCAGAGTAGTGGAGAACGTGGTATCTGCCTTGTTCTAGGGCTTGCGTCAGTTCTTCCCGTCCTGGTTGGTCTAATACAGTGAGTTCAATTTCGGGAAAACGATTGCGACCTTCACCAGGTCGTGACGTTTGACGGTGAAGTTCCGCTTGCAGTTTAATTGCTTCTTGTTTCTGTAAGTCAAGACGAACTTGATCTGAGGGAGAGGCAATTACCATTAAGACTCTGACACCACCTTGTTCTGGCGGTGTGGGCATATTTTGCGTAGGCGTAGCCCCCCGCAGGGATCGCAAAGGAGAAGCCCCCGAAATCCCACTTTGGAAGCGAGAAAAAGCCACATAAGGCCCAGTGGCCAGAGGGCGATCGCCTGCGTGCATCACTTCCCAAGGCAAACGAGCTAATCTAGTGTCTTTTAGCCCCAAGCGTAAGCGTAGTACTTGTTGATGGTTCTGGGCAATACCTTGGGCAGTAATCCAACTATCTCTGAGAGTCCCTTGAAATAGGGCGTTATAAAATTGTTGACCCAACGCCACCAAATTCACAGAGTTTCTGGCGATATCGCTTTCATGCCCGCCAGAGGTAAATGGATCTCCTTGCAACACCGAATTCAACGGGTCATTCATCAAATGCCCAGCAGCCATCAACCAATCAGCTATAGGCCAAGTCACCAATTCTTCTGCCAATGGTACCCCAGGCGCGACTTGTTCCGTCCGCACCAAGTAGTCATTTTGCCCTACTGGGGTTACGGAAATATGGAATTCCTGGGTCACAACTTCTCCTGTCCGCCTCCTAAATCTGGTTTGAAACGCGAAAGTTTCAAGTCGATTTTTCGCTCTCTCTGATAATTTAGATGCATCCTGCCCCTGAATGTTTCTGATTCCGCGCTGTTTTGGTTTTTCCTGCCTTTACAACTTTATCCGGATCGGATTACTTGGGTCTAGAACACTTAATTGGTAGATGCACCTTGATCTTCAACTCCCCTAGTTGGCTAATACCCACTGGGGGTTTTTTTATTTTTGGCAAACAACAGCAATTTCTGACGCAGATATTCTCTACCAGAAAATAATGCTTAATCCTAGAATACTTGATTAATAGATGGATGTCCCCCGATCTTTAACTCCCCTAATTGAGTTAATATCCACTTTGGTTTTTTTTGACACACGATAACAATCAATTTTCTAATAAATTTATCCGGAGCATGGTGGTTAAACCTAGAACATTTAAGTGGTAGATGCACCCTGATAACTAGCTCCCCTGGTTGGCTAACGCCCACTGGGGGGTTTTTTTATGAAAATTGAGTGCTATTGATTAACCCTGACACACTCATTTTGTCAAGCAGCGCACTGAGGGTTTAATTGCTAGGTCTGTCCTGATAACTAACCCCTCTGAGGTTTTTCTTCCATCGACAAACAGTAACAACTTCAACCTCTGCTAATTTAATCCGGTAGCGACCCATTTACTTCAGAAAAGATTATTGATAGATGCACCCTGATAACTCACTCCCCTGGTTGGTTAACACCCACTGGGGGTTTTTTTTAGTTGCGTCACCGATAACGAATGCGTCTGGTATAGAAATGTTAGCGAGTTTTTTACTCTCAAAGATGCTACGCGTAGCTTGCTTCTCCATAGAGGTACGAGCTTTACAGCCCATCGTAGATATCAACCCTAATTTAGTTCATTTTTCCCGGAAGATGCTGGCTGCCCCTAGAAAAGATTATTGGTAGATGCACCCTGATAACTCACTCTCCTAGTAGGTTAACACCCACTGGGGGTTTTTTTATTTAAAAAAATAACTGACCCTGATAACTCACTCCCCTGATAGGTTAACATCCACTGGGAGTTTTTTCTACTAGTTGCGTTACCAATAGCGATCGCAAATGCGTCTAGTTAAGAAATTATAGCGAGTCTTTTCCTCTCAAAGATGCTACGCGTAGCTTCTCCATAGAGGTACGAGCTTTACAGATCATCGTAGATATCAACCCTAATTTAGTTTTTTTTCCCGGAAGATGCTAGCTGCCCCTAGAAAAGATTATTGGTAGATGCACCCTGATAACTAACTCCCCTAGTAGGTTAACACCCACTGGGGGTTTTTTTATTTAAAAAATAACTGACCTTTGTCCAAATTTATCCGGAGTATGGTCTTCAACCTGAGAACACTTAATTGGTAGATGCACCCTGATAACTAACTCCCCTAGTAGGTTAACACCCACTGGGGGTTTTTTTGCTCTAAACGCGTAGCGGTGAGCGACATAACCGAGTAAATCACTATCACTACTCTTGTTGCTACTGCTGGTAGACCTTGAGTATCCTCCTGTTGCCAGGATAGAGCATAACTTACTCACTCAATCCCTGAATCGCTTTCTTTTTATTGTGAGCTAGAGACGCTACTCCAAAATGATTGCTATGATATTTAATCACATTCTTAATTTTTTTTGTATATTTTGACTTTGACGAGTTTCCTTTTAACTTTCACTATTTGTCTGCCTCAGCAAACCTTACCTTCTCAGCAGAGGTTAACAGACTAAATATTACGCTACCGCTAACAGCACTCCTGAAGCAATTGAAAACTGCTAGAAATTCCAATTTTTTATTTGATTGGGATTAGACGATAATTGTGTGCTAAACAGGCGGTCTAAAATTTCTGATTTCTGTTCTGAACTGAAGTTGTCATAAAAATTTTCAAGCTTCTCAACTATTCCGAAATTTCTGAAAGCCTCTAAATTAGAATCTGGTTTTTCAATTAAAGGTTTTTGTCTATTCTGGGAAGAACTAAGTATATCTACTGTATGATTATTCCTTCGATGCACAAGCTGCATCAATAAATCTATTGCAACAGTTGGCAGAACGCGGTAGGTAGAAGTCACAAAAAAATCAAAAGTCATATTTCCTAGACGGATGCGATCGCCGTCTTTGAGCTTAATCGGCCTAACAGCGCGATTACCATTCACAAACGAGCCATTGGTACTGTTGAAATCAATTAAGTAAAAGCCTTGCTCGTCAATATGTTGAATAGCAGCGTGGCGACGAGAGAGATGATTGTCAGCAATGCAAATACCACTAGTGTGATTACGACCTATCGTCCAGATTTGCTGTGGCTGTCGTAAACTCTGAGTCTGATTGTCGCCCAAGTTAGTCATCAAATAAACAGCAGCACTATCCACTACCCCATGTACGTAACCCGTCGTCTTGACTCTCCTCAACGACGGTTGAGATAGGTTTTCTAGCTGAAGAATTTCATCTAGAAGGCTGCTGTGGTGTTCATACAACTTGAGGAATACTTGATATAAAGTTAATCGGCGTTCTATTTCCGTTTGTGCAAAGTCAGTCATTATACGTAAACCTTATACTACCTGATTTCGGTTGTAATATACATCTCCAGCTGACAATCAGGGATAATTGATTTTCTGCTTTTTACTGCCATCTGAAAAATTTAGTGGTTTAGGATCGTGCTATTTTACAAATTTTAGGTGTGAGATTCTCTGTTATTTATAGCTAGAAAAACCATGTAAATACCTTTAGAAAATTATTATGATGCTTTATGGTTTATTGTAAATAATCATTTGTTATTTGTAACAGATAAAAATCATAAAGATTTCATAAAGAATTGACACTCATCTACGTATTTTTGCTAGATAGTTGGATATTTCTTAATATTCGTGAGAGTGATGGTCATAGATGAACCTAAACATTATACATATTTGGTCAATTCTGAATAAATCTAAGTTTTTCTCGATAAGAATCAGGGCTAACTTTCCCAGATACAAGAAAAGTTCAGCCTTGTGATTCTGATAAAATAAGTGTTTTAAAATTGTGAATAAAAATGGAGAACTTAAAAGCAGGGAGGTTGAGGCTATTCTGCTAATCTAAAATAATTGACTTCAATAAAAAGGATTCATCCATCAGGATAATCTAGAAGCTAATATTAGGAGAATATTCGCATAGAACTACGGCGGCAAAAGAGGCTATTCTCAATGAATTAGGAAACTCCATCCGTCTGTAGATTGCGGTAGTTCACACTTTCAAATCACAACAAGCCTCGTTTTCCATTGGGGCGCACGGTCATCCAATTTGTTTTTGCTAGTGCTAGCTGCTCATCAGAAATTTTGGCACTGGTGAGATTAGCACCACACAAATTAGCTCCTCGGAGGTTAGCATTGCTGAGATAAGCATTGCTAAGGTCTGCACCTCGCAGGTCTGCTCCTTCTAAATCAGCATGGTTAAAGTATGCTTTGCTCAAATTAGCATCCTTAAGATTTGCTCTAGTAAGACTGGCTCTGCCAAAATCACTATTGTGAAGATTAGCTCCCTGAAGATTGGTTTTTTGCAATTGAGCAGAATGGAAATTTGTTTGAGATAAATCAGCACCTTGCAGATTTAGCAAATTTAAATTGTGTAAGGCAAAATCTCGTCTTCCCTTCAGATAAGCTGTTAATAAACCTTGGGTATCTAACTTCCGCCCAACTTTAGAATTTTGACTTTGTGAACCATTGCTGTTGCTACTGAAAGTCGTTGATTTGGCCATCCCAGAACCCTGGTGTAATCCCGCGGCTTCTGCTGCCTTGGCTCGTCTAGCACGAATCGCTGCTGCTACCTGTGCCACTCCAGTGCTGGTAGCAGCAGGGTTGTTACATAAAACAGCAGAATTTTCCAGGTGGTTATGTGTTCGCTCTTTAGATCGATTATCAGATTTAGTCAGCAAACCCTTTGCTAAACTATCTAAGTATGGTTCTATTTCCAATGCTCTGAGAACTTCTGCCGCTGACTGATAGCGATTACGTACAGACACCTCTAACATTTTTCGCAACACATTGCCTAAGTGATCGCTCACTTGCACAAGCTGCTCCCACATCATCTCGCCAGTGTTGGGATTGTAATCTAAATCTTTAGGAGTTTTGCTAGTCAGTAAATAAATGCATGTTACGCCTAGTGCATAAATATCACTGGCGTAGACTGGACGCATAGCCATTTGCTCTGGAGGTGCAAAACCGGGAGTACCAATAGCATACGCAGTTAATGCTGTCTGTCCTGATGGGCCTGTCGCACTTTGGCTAATTTGGTTCTTGACAGCACCAAAGTCGATGAGTACCATTCTGGCATCTTGAGTGCGGCGGATTAAGTTGGCTGGCTTGATATCACGGTGAATCACCTTTTGATCGTGGATGTATTGCAACAGTGGCAATATCTCGCTCAAAAATTGCTTGACTCCAGTTTCGCTCAAGATGCCGTTAAGTTTGACCTCCTCTTGCAAGGTGTCACCACTGATATATTCTTGGACTAAGTAGAATTGCTCACTATCTTCAAAATAGTCTAACAATCTTGGTACTTGGGGATGATTGCCAATTTTACCTAGAGTTTTGGCTTCTCGCTCAAAGAGTTCTCTAGCCATCTGTAAAACGTGTGGGGCGCTTCCTGATGGGCGTAATTGTTTGATTACGCAACTCGGTTCTCCTGGTAAGCCTTGATCGTTGGCTAGGAAGGTGGCTCCAAAGCCACCCTGACCTAATGGTTTGATCGCCTGATAGCGATCGCGCAACAGTAGTTGCGAGCCACAAGACTGACACCTTTGGCTATATACCAAATTTTCTGGATTGGAACAGGTAGGATTTAAGCAGTAGCTCATGCACTCTCAACTCGCTGCACGAATAATCACGGGGAGTGTTATACTCCCTTCCAATTATTTAGACATTAATCAACTCTTGCCAGGTAATTTTTGCTGGAAATCCTTTGAAGAGTTCCTAAAGTTTAACTGAGATTACCTAAAGCGATCGCTAAACAAGATTATTTATTATACTTACATTGGCAAATACTGTTTATGCTATTTTCTAGCAATTCGTAATTCCTAATAACGCTTTCTCATGGCTTATGGCGTTCATCGGGCTATTATCTCATTCAAAAAATCAGCTTTAATCTGGTTTTTGCATGGGAGAATTGGTATTAAAAGGTATTGGAGGGCAGTGCCCAACGCCAGTTACTATATTTGGGGAGAACCCAAGACCGCACTGGCTATCCTACAGAAAATCGCTGTAGGATTTTGGATGCCCAAATTTGGAGGCAATTTAGAATCATCTCCATTAGTCGTTAAGAGATTATTAACTGGCTTTCATGTTCACACTAATCAGCTGTTCGATAAGTGCGAAAACATCACTGCGGCTGAGTTTCTCTTTACCATTAGCAAGGGCGTCAAGAGTGCCGTTTGCCAAGGTGAAGGGGATTTGACAAAAATCTAAGGCTGGCCCGGTAGGAAGGTCTTTGATATAAGCTTCTGCCAGGGCTAGATTGCGCCGGGCATACTCTTGCATATTTTCTGCACTCCAACCTTCTGGGAAGAATTCTACCCCACGTCCCAAATCTTCAGTATGGTTACGCAAGATATTGACTGCTTGTAAACCCCGACCAAAACCAATCGCCTGGGTACGATTCGTTTGTGTTCCATCATACCAAGCCCACAAGTCAGAAAGTAACAGTCCCACTGCACCTGCAACTCCAAAGGTATAACGATCTAAATCGGATTCTGTGTAAATTTTCCAGTTTTTTTCTGCCCAATAAGCCATCCGGTCTGCCATTGCAGCAGTGGCATCCCAAATTCGAGGTGCAATGGTGTCTGGTGCTAGCAGTGACCATTCTCTAATCCTCAAAGTGACTTCTTCTAATGAATTCT
The DNA here is from genome assembly GCF_056620565.1 of Nostoc sp. LEGE 12454. Lineage (NCBI taxonomy): Bacteria > Bacillati > Cyanobacteriota > Cyanophyceae > Nostocales > Nostocaceae > Nostoc > Nostoc sp. LEGE 12454. The sequence continues at coordinate 16,390 of NZ_JBWQXL010000038.1, read as the reverse complement.
CATACCCACTAAATCCTGCAAAGAAAGCATCTACCGCGAAGCCATCAACTCCTGCCTGCAATGTCAGGCTAATGGTTCTTAAGAGCTTTGCTTTAGTAGCGTTATCTAGTTCGGGATGATCTTCAATTTCATCAATGGCACGCATACACAAATATGCCGATGCTACTGCTTCTTGCAATCCTGGCGGTAAAACACTAATTGGGATATAAAAAGTTCGGCTAGTTTCTTTGAGGATTTGCAATGCATCTCTACGTAAATTCATGTTTTCACTCCCCACTTGATTTTTGCACCACATGAAGTTTGCAGTTTTTTGATGATACTGGATATAGTTTTGACTAAACCTTAAAAACTATAGACTATAAGATACGCTAGTATTTCATCTAAAAATTGATAGTTTTTGGTGTTGCAATTAACAAAACTCTTAAATTTATCAAAGTCTAGTCTAGTATAGAGGTTTTTGGGTGCAAAAGTGTTTGAAGTGTCGTTTGATATAGCTTTCATAAACTTTTAGCATACATATAAAGAATTATGGTAATATTTGGTTGGATATGACGAAATTGTTCTATAAGCAAACATCCATTTTAGCGATTTGAAAGTGCTTTAAGTCTGCGTTAATCTGACTAACAAAGTGTAATTATTGTATATATAAAGACAATTCAGGAAAACCTGACAACAGATAACAGCATTTGTACATACCTTTGGATGGGTACAGTGGTTTACCGAAGAGTTAGGGTCAGTTAAATTGGACGACATATAAGGCTGTAATGCCTGAGTTGGACTATACCTAATCTATTGGAGTCAGAACCGCCTTGCTGTTCAAAGTGACATAAACTGACCAAAACTCAAAACAAGAAGTTCCCGTATATTTACGAGATTGGCAATAAAAGCGAAAATTCCATACCTTAACCCTTTTCCCCACTTTTGCAAGAAGTGGGAATGAGAGGACACCTTCCCATCTACTCTTAGCAAGGAGAGATGCCGTAGGCATTGGGGTTATTTCGCGTATTCATCAAGAATCGGTGTTATAGTCCAGATTATGTTTACAAACAAACCGAACAGTCTGTAAAAACTCAAAAAAATATTGAATTATTCCTAATTATTGAATTTTCTGAATCCCTTGTTGATACTGTAAATATTTTTTCTGTAATTCTTCTGGAATGGGAATAAGACGATTATTTTGCAAACTGACAAAACCACCCTTTTGGCTCGCCACTGCTGCTAACTCATTGTTAGATAAAATTTCAGCTTGCACAGTCCACTTTAAGCGTCCTAAACCACTCAGCCATAAACGTCCAATCACTCGATCGATAATCTTTATTGGACGTTTATATTCAATTTCAGTCGCAGCTATAATGGGTGTATATCCTTGCTCAATTTGTTGATTGAGTTGCCAATGTTCATCTAAAAACTTTAGACGTAAATCCTCTAGCCATCTGATATACACGATATTACTCACAATTCCCATAAAATCAATGTCGTATGTTTTGACAGGAATTGCTAATACTACTTCTAATGGCCTGTGTAGGTTGTTATTTACTAGCATTATTTCTCTTGATATTTTTTAATACTGCTCGGTCTGTTCAATTAAAGTGAAGCTTCCAAGTATTGATTTAGGTGATTAATTACCCTATGAATATGAATTGAATCTCCATAAAGCTTGCTCATCATTATGCCTCCTTCCAGCGTTGCGATTATGATGGTAGCGATTTCATCAGCACTTACTTCCGGGCTAATTTCACCCTTTTCAATTCCTTTTTCAATAATTCGACAAATTAGATGTAGCCAAGAGTTCATCGCTTGTTGAGTACGTTGTCGCAACGCCGGATGAGCATCATCACTTTCCACAGCTGTATTCAGCAGTGGACACCCGCCCTTGATCGGTGGATTTTCTGCGAAGCTACTAAACACCCGAATGATTGCTTGCAGACGTTCTACTGCGTGGTGTTTGCTTCGTAATGCAAATCTAGTATGCTGCTTAATACGAGCGATCGCAAAATCAAAAGCCTGTAGTACGAGATCGTCTTTGCTTTGGAAGTGATTGTAAATTCCTCCTTTCTGTAATCCCGTAACACGCATAATGTCTGACATCGATGAGCCTGCATATCCCTGTTGGTTAAACAGTTCGGCTGCTTGGTGGAGAATTCTATTTTTTGTTTCTTCGCCTTTGGACATTACAGCGATTTATAGAGTAGAGAGTTGTGAGTTTATTGAACTAAAAATTACTGTAAATTGAAATTACCGACCGAACAGTTTTTTTATTGATACCATGATATATGCTTGCAGGTCAAGTATTTTTCAACGTCGAGTTTTGAACAAAGATTTATTCGATGAAGTCAAGCCATACATAAATTTGCACGATGGCATTTTAAGTGAAGACAATATACTTAAGTAAGTTGGCACAACGTCCAGACAACGCAGATTTCACCCGATCGTACATACTATTAGTTTTGATGCTACCTCCACTGTCGGTAATGATAAATTTGGCATCAACAGAAATTTCAGCAGCAATATTGGCGATTTAAGCTTTGCTAAAAAGGATTTTGACTGGGTTGTAAAAACAAAATTTTCCATGAGTTATTAGACTTGCGGTCTATTATCCAGGGAATATAGCGATATACAAAGCGAATACGCTAGACGTTTGATCGCGTTTACAATTAAAATACGGTAAGCACATAGTTTTACCGGCTTTTGTATGTAAAACCGCAAAAAAACCAGTGAGAAGTTGATTTTAGTAAAACAACTGACCTATAAGGAGTTATCAAAGCCTGTTTCAGCTAAATCCCAGTTGTTATACTTCCAAAAACTTCCAGACAGGTTTTAAGTTGTCCAGTAATCCTCTGCTCTAACTTTTAGCTGGATAACCTTTCCTTGTGTCACTCATCTTTTGAGAAACACAATAACTTGCCATGACCAGCTCTATCTACCACTGGGCTGTGATTCGGCTGAGTTATTGCTCTCTAGTAGTGAAGTTCTAGCTGACTTTCTCAAACCCCCAAAGAGTATGCACTATTTATTACTACCATTCTTAAGCTTCTTCGTTGGCATCATAGTTGGTTTGACGGGAATTGGCGGAGCCTCTCTCATTACCCCAATGTTGATTTTTGTTTTTCAGGTTCCACCTTCCATCGCCGTGAGTTCTGATGTTGTAGCTGCCACATTGATGAAGGTTGTTGGTAGCGTCAAGCATTGGGAACAAAAAACCCTGGATACAGAAGTTGTCAAATGGTTGGCCTTTGGAAGTGTTCCAGGCTCATTGTTCGGAGTGGGGATTTTGCACTTCATTAAACGTACAGGTGAGTATAACCTGGATAATATTTTGCTCCGTTTGCTGGGTGGGATGATTTTGCTAGTCACTGTGTTAGCACTAGTGCAATTGTTGTTATTGACTTTTTTCCCCAAATTTAATTTACCCGAACTGCCAAAGTTAGACTTAGAAACTAACTTTGGTCGATTTATAACAATTACTTTGGGAGCAATTTTAGGCTGTTTTGTCGGTCTAACTAGCGTCTCATCAGGTTCAATGTTTGCCCTAGTGCTGATTGGGTTTTTCCGCCTTGATGCACGGAAGTTAGTGGGTACAGATATTTCACACGCAGCAATTTTACTGATGTTTACAGCCCTTGGTCATCTCAGCCTGGGAACAGTTGATTGGAATTTGGTACTGCCTATATGGTTAGGCTCTGTGCCTGGGGTGTTACTAGGTGCTAAAATCTGCCAAGTAGCTCCGCAACGCCCACTACGGTTTATTATTTACGCCATTTTAATGATGGTGAGTTGGAAATTAGTTCATCAGGTGTAACCAATTTGAGATTTTCAATTCCAAATCCAACATCCAACATCCAACATTGATTAACTTCTTACCCAAAGAGTAGAGTGAATGTACCTCGCTCATACATAATGAACAGACCCAAGCCAATTAACACAAAAGGTACGGCAGCTTTACCGTAGCGACTTAAAATATTAGCAATGGTAGGTTGACGACTTAAAAAATAAGCGATCGCACACCAAACCCCTACCATGATAAAAAATATACTTAAAATTACTCCCAAACTGGCAAGGTCATGACCAGCGAACAAAGGGATATATATACTGATATTGTCACCACCATTTGCGATCGTTACTGCTGCCACTTTATAGGTTTGGGGATGCAAAATACTCAAAATAAAAGATAATACTGGGTTCGTAGGTGTAGGCTCTCTAAAATCACTACTGACTGTCTGAACTGTTATAGTTTCTTCTTTTCTAAATATTAATTGCTGAATACCAATTGTTATTGGTAGTAGTCCTAACAATCCTATCCATTCTCGCTGTACAACCAATCCACCAAAAAATCCTGGTAAGCTAGCGATGATAATGGCTGTAAAACCCAGATATTGACCGAGTAAGATATGCCGCCGCCGAAAATTAGCATCTATTTGTGAAAAAAATATTAACAAGATAATGATGTCATCAATGTTAGTGGCGATGAAGGCGATTATCCCTTCACTGAAAGCTGTCCCTAGCTGACTCATGCTGGATTTTTAGAATCTACGATTTACCACCATACCAAATTCACTCATTCGTAATTTGTAATTCGTAATTCGTAATTCGTAATGACGCTCGTTTTTTGCTACCGCTACGCTAATGTAATTCGTAATTATTGGCGAAATACTTACGCGTCATTACCAATCACGAATTATTTTAACCTTCTGGCACAACTTAGATTTAAAATGACACAGTAATTATTACTGACTCCTGAATTCTTCTTTATCATAAAATATGAACGAGTTAGTTACTGCAATTACTACAGGGATAATTGCGTTCATTGCCACTAACATTGATGATATTGTCATTTTATTATTGTTTTTTTCTCAAATAAGTGCTAATTTTCGCCCCCGGCATATAGTTGCTGGTCAGTTTCTCGGTTTTACAGTTCTATTAATCCTTAGTCTTCCGGGTTTATTTGGGGGATTAGTTTTATCAAAAAACTGGATTGGATTACTTGGTTTGCTACCAATTTCCATAGGTATCAGTAGCTTAGTGAATCAAGAAGAAGATTCATCAAAAAAAGTTGTAGCTGCTACAGAAGAAGCTGAAGCATCAACAATTACTAGCTTTTTTTCTCCTCAAGCTTATAGTGTGGCAGCTGTTACCATTGCCAATGGTAGCGATAATATTAGTGTCTACGTACCTTTATTTGCTAGCTGCAACTTAGAGAGTTTTTTGGTAATTATCGGATTATTTTTTCTCTTGTTAGGAGTTTGGTGCTATGTTGCATACAAATTAATTAACAATAGAGTCATAGCTGATGTATTGACTCACTACGTTAATTATCTTGTGCCTTTTGTTCTGATCGGATTAGGCGTTTTTATTGTATTAAAAAGCGAAGCTTTAAGTCCAATAAAGCTAGCTGCTAGTGGTATCTGTTTGATGATTTTGGTCAAAAACAACGAAAGCGCCGATGAAATTGGCGAAAATTCTAGTAAATGAATGTAACTAGTACGACGGACGTGGCGGAAATTTCCGAAAGGATTGATGTTTGAAAAAACTTCTGTTTCTGTATCAGCTAACGACTGTGCGTACACAGTAGAACAGCAGGAGATTGTGCCGAAGCAATCGCAATATTCCAAAAGAATAGAAGAGTAGGCGATCGCTATTGTTAATCAGATGCTCTACCGTGTATTAATAAACAAGGAAGGGCGGATTTAACGATCTAATTAACAGTTCACGATCGTATCAAGGAAACCCGCCCCTACCTAATCCTGGAACTTAGTTTAATTCACGATTCTAAGTTGCCTCATTAATAGTCTTATCCTGAGAATGCTTACTTACTATAAGAAATCAAACTTTACTCAACCACTCATTCTCTTCTGGGTCTTTGAACAGTGAGGTGCTGAGGTAGCGTTCGCCGAAGCTAGGCTGGATCATGACGATGAGGCGACCTGCGTTTTCTGGTCGTTGTGCCACTTGAATAGCCGCGTATAAAGCAGCGCCAGTAGAAATCCCCGATAGCAATCCTTCTTCTTTTGCTAGGCGACGGCTGTAAGCGATCGCTTGCTCATCTGCTACCTGAATCACTTCATCTACCATTTCTGAACGGTAAATTGCTGGGATAAATCCCGCGCCGATACCTTGAATTTTGTGAGGCCCTGATTTACCGCCTGCTAATACCGGACTGTTGCTTGGTTCAACTGCGATCGCTTGAAAACTCGGCTTTCGTTTTTTAATAACTTCTGAAACTCCCGTAATCGTCCCACCAGTACCCACTCCCGCCACGAGAATATCTACCTCTCCATCGGTATCATTCCAAATTTCTTCGGCTGTGGTTTCGGCGTGAACTTTCGGGTTAGCGGGATTGCGGAACTGCTGCAACATATAGGCATTGGGCGTTTTAGCGACAATTTCCTCTGCATGAGCGATCGCTCCTCGCATCCCTTCTACCCCTGGCGTTAACTCTAGTTGAGCGCCATAAGCTTTGAGCATCGATCGTCTTTCGTGGCTCATTGTGTCAGGCATCGTTAGAATGAGATGGTAGCCCTTAGCGGCTGCCACCATCGCTAGCGCAATTCCTGTATTTCCAGAAGTCGGCTCTACTAAAACAGTTTTTCCGGGGTGAATCAAGCCTGCTTCTTCCGCCACTTCCACCATACTCGCGCCAATCCGGTCTTTCACAGAAGATGCTGGATTCATGCTTTCTAGCTTCACCACAATCCGAGCAACCGCTCCTGAAGCTTGGGGAATCTTGTTTAATTGAACTAGAGGAGTTCGACCGATTAACTCTGTGATATCTTTCGCTATCCGCATGGGGGTACTCCGTCGTGACTAAATATAATACATTGGACTCTGCTGGGCGCGAGTTTCTCTTTCCTCGCACAAGTCTTGGAGTGTATAACGACCCAAAACTTCTATTGAGGCAGCGTTAGCTTGCTCCCAAACTTCATAAACCAGAGTCTTTTCTAGAGTCGGAGAGTTAGAAGTATCTTTCTCTTTCCGCTCGCCTTCAACCAAAGTGACAATTTCAAGTATTGTAATCTGCCAAGGTTCCCGAACTAAAACGAAACCTCCTTTAGAGCCGCGTTGACTCTGCACCACACCAGCACGCCGGAGGTTGGTCAAAATTTGTTCCAGATAGCGCTCAGGTATGGGTTGTTTGGCAGTAATCTCGCTCATGGTTAAAGGAAGTTTTTTTCCGTGGTGGCTTGCCAGTTCTAATAGTGCCAGCAATGCGTATTCCACTTTGGAAGATAGATCCAAGAGAGCGTAGTTTTGGCTATTCAACACTGTACTCAACATACTACGGTGAATTGAGGGACATATCGCAGTTTATGCGAAATTAATTTTTTTCAACTGTGGAATGTGATAGCATCCCACTTATTCCCCACAAAAATACTATACTCTATCGAATTACCGTAGATTCTGCTTTTACACAATTCCCATAAAGGACTCGATCTTTTTCTGGGAATCATCCTGAGTTTCTGTTTTCAGAGCCTCACCTACCAACAAAAATCTCAACAGAGTATGCTACTAACTGATTTGCGAACCATTTTTGAGCGTGACCCAGCAGCCCGTAACTGGCTAGAAGTATTGTTCTGTTACCCTGGACTGCAAGCTCTAGTGTTTCATCGATTATCACACTGGCTGTATAAAATTGGAATTCCCTTCATACCAAGATTCATCTCTCATATTAGTAGGTTTTTAACTGGAATTGAAATTCATCCTGGGGCATTAATTGGCCAGGGAGTGTTTATTGACCACGGCATGGGAGTAGTGATTGGCGAGACTGCGATCGTAGGGGATTATGCTCTGATTTATCAAGGTGTTACCCTTGGCGGGACTGGGAAAGAAAGTGGTAAACGCCATCCAACTTTAGGCTCTCATGTGGTTGTGGGAGCAGGGGCGAAAGTATTAGGAAATATTCAAATTGGCGATCGCGTCCGTATCGGAGCTGGTTCTGTGGTGCTACGAGATGTCCCCAGTAACACTACTGTAGTTGGGATTCCAGGGCGCGTAACTCGTCAGAACAACTCGTCTAGCAATGTTCTGGATCACGATAAAGTACGCGACGTAGAAGCTGAAGTCATCCGCGCTTTATTTGAACGTGTCAAGTCTCTAGAGAAACAGTTCGAGCAGTTGGAACAATCTAGTTTGTCTCCAGCTGAACTTGGCGACGAATTAACCGACAACCCTAAGAGTAATAATTCTGATGGGATAATTGAAGATTTTCTTGATGGTGCGGGAATTTAGGGAATGGAGTGGGAGAGGTGACAGGTGACAGGTGATAGGGAATTATCTGTACCCTGTAACCTGTACCCTATTCCCTTCTTCACTCCCCACTCCCTTTTTTAAAATACCCATAGGTTCTTATAACCTGATATAAATGTAATACTACGGTTAATTTATCGGAGAATAGTTTTATATAGTATGGTGTCTTTGTACACAAGCTTATCTACTTCAAGCAGTAACAATACTAAGCAACTTTTTGCCCGTAGGTCATTTCTGCCGGAGCATTATAACGACCTTTGGAAGATTGAAACGGGTTTTGTGAGAACTTTTAGCTATCTAGAAGATGGTACAACTGTCGCTCTAGGATTGTGGGGACCTGGAGATGTCGTTGGTAAGAGGTTGTCAAAATTAGAACCTTATCAGATGGAATGCCTAACTAAAGTGGAGGCAACAGTTTTACCTCTAGAGGAGTGGACTGAACTAACAGAAACTCTACTTGCCCATATCCAACAGGCTCAAGAATTGATGATCATTCGTAGCCATAAAAAAGTGGATACTATGCTCATCAAGCTGTTGGCATGGTTATCCAAAAAGTTTGGTTCGGAAGTTGAGAAGGGACGTTTAATAGATATGCGTCTGACTCATGAAGACCTGGCGGAAATGCTTGGTTCAACTCGTGTTACCATTACTCGTGTTCTTGGACAGTTTGAACAAGAGGGCTTGATCGATCGTCTCTCCTTACATCGAATTGTCCTAAAAGAAGAAGAAATTTGGTACTACGAAATTTAGATTATTTCAGTAAAACCAGCTATCGCCGTCAGCATTCGGCTTACCCACAATTCTAAGATTCAGGGATTCTAGGTAAGCTAAACCGCGAGAAATTTGTGGCACTGTTCCCCGCAGTTCAATGTCAAAGCATCCTTCTCGATCTGTATTTGGTTGTAGCATAGCTTTGGTAATATTAACTACCAAGCCGTAAGTAGAAATTAACTGCGAAATCACGGGCGCTTGCAGATAGCATTTGGGAATATGTATCCGCAGACGAATCTGAGTGACTTGGCTTTTTTCAGAAACTGAAGAAACCAGTGATAATCTGTTTTGGGAATTGGTTTTTTGGTGATTTAGTGCTGCCATTGGATAGTGGTAATTTTATTAATTAGCGTAGGCGTAGCCCGTCGTAGACATCGCTACCGAGACAAATCCAGCCAAATTGTCCTTGAATTACGAATTACGTTAGCGACGCAGGAGCGTCATTACGAATTATTAACTTAGCGATCGCTATAAACGCTAGACAAATCCAGCCAAATCGGTAGTCCCAGTTTTTCTAAATAAATCAAGCTAGAGTAGAGTTGCTTTGTTCTCCCCCACAAATCCAAGTCAAACCAGCCGTCATCTTCCGTATCGGGTTGAAGTAAGGCACTGGTGATATTGACTGTTAGTCCATAACGAGAAACTAACTCAGAAATCACTGGTTCTTCGTAATAAGATTTTAAGACGCACAGTTGCAAGCGCAATCGATTTGTTTGACCCTGAGAAATCCATTGCTGGAATTGTTCTTGCCATTTATTTGTCAGCCATGCAGAGTCTTTAAGACTCAGTTTGCTAGCTGGATTTGGGAAAGGTAGAGTGTGCTGGTTGGGTTGAATTTGGTTAGCGATCGCTATTTGCAGCAAATTCACTCCCAATCCTTGCAAGTAAGATAGGCTATTTGTCAGTTTTTGGGGATTTCCTGAAAGTTCCAAATCAAACCAGCCATCGCTGTCACTGTCAGATGTCAGGGATGCAGCTTTAATATTGACGGTTAAACCATAACGAGAAACCAGTCGAGAAATTACAGGTTGCCTGTTATACCGTTGAGGCACGAGAATTCGACTATGGACTGAAGCGGATTCTACAGATTTACTCTCAGACATCAGATTAATTCCCAATAGCGATCGCACGCAATTTTTGGGTTCGGCAGAGAATCTTGCTGATGCCGTGCCCCCACAACTCAACTGTGCCTGCTTGAATGTCAGCCTCATAGAAATTTTCATATTTCTAGCTTTTATTAAAATACTGTAACTCTATCGATTTTATGTATTTTGTTGTTATGTAAAGGAGAGTCTCACAAAGACTGAAAAAATACAATGGGTAAAATAACGTAAATCAAACTCATTATATTTTGACTAGCTTGAGGTTAATACGGTTGACATTTTTACTAAAAAATAGTACGCGTCTTTTCCAGAGACAGTCCAGTTTGAGTAATCCATGCGCAACTTGAGACTTAGGCAGTGGACGATGTTAGATGCTCTAGTTGGAAAGAAGGTTTTTATTCATACTTATTTCCTCCAGCAAGAACTGCCATCTCTTGTGAGAAGTAGAACGGTGTTAATAATTAAAGGTTTAGATTAAGCGGCTCTAGCCCTCAAAGTAAACCTAGAGCCTTCAAGGTAGAGAAAAATTATATTTTTTACATTATTTAATGTACTTTAATTTATTCTTGGCTACTTACTTAAATATTTTTGGTACTTCAGCTAATTTTTAATAAAATGAAAAGTCAGTGTTGACGCGATCGCAGAAACTTTAAACTTTAAGTTCATATCCTAAAATTGTCTTGATCTTTACCCTGTTAGGATATTAATCAGCATAAGATAGTCGGTTAACTTTTGATTATAAAGTTTGATGAGTAATATTACTAAATTAAATAAAATTGACTTTTTAGTTTTGATTGGGATTGCGATCATTGGTCTTATACATTTACCTTTTCCATTTGACGGAGATCAAGCATTTTTTAGGCTTGGTGCTTTGGAAATGCAACAAGGTAAGTTACTTTATCGTGATTTCTGGGATGTGAAGCAACCGGGGATTTTTTGCTTTTACTTTTTGGCAGGAACTTTATTTGGTTTTAATGAGATTGGCATCCATCTTTTTGAACTTATTTACATGGTGTTTCTGTCTATAATATTGTTGCTGGGTCTAAAAAGCTATTTTCAGCATCCGATAATCGCAAGTCTAGTACCTTTGTTAACAGTTGGCGTTTACTATACTGTTTCACAGCCTTGGCATCTGACTCAAGTGGAAGCATTGGTTAGTTTGCCTTTATTCATTTGTATTTGGCTGACTTCTCAATCTTTTAAATGTGAAGGAAGACAAAGATTTTTTATACTTTTACTGTCAGGTTTGATTGGTGGAATTGTCCTCATATTTAAATTAATACTTCTACTAATATTACTTTCGTTTTGGCTAACTCTTTTCATATATTCTGTGCTAATTAAACGAGAGCCAATTCAAAAAGTTTTTGTAGAAATATTTATACCAATTTTTATGGGAATTATATTTCCTATTTTATTTATTGTTAGCTATTTTGCCTGGTTTAATAGTTTACCAATTTTGTATCAAACATTCTTTTTATATCCACCTCGGATTGTTGCTAATTCCCAATTTGACCCAAGCGGGCTTTTTGCAGGAATAAAATGGTTCTTAAATAATTTTTACCCTCTACTTTTAGTCGCTATTGTTGCAGTAGATGTATCATTACGTAAGTCTAAGAATATATTGACTTTGTTACTCGTGATTTGGTGTATTTTTGCTTGGGGTGTGATTGTTCTACAACGCGGGGCATTTTGGGAATACCATTATTTACTATTGTTTGTACCTTTAGGTATTTTAGCAACTAAAGGATTAGATGTTTTATGGGAGTCTTTAAGAAAATTGAGTTCCCCATTTACTACCATCCTACTGATATTTTTGTTTTTCTTGCCTTTATCGAATACTCTGATAAAAAAAAGCGTTGTTCTGGTTAATAATAACTTTGCTTTAACTGAAGATACACGATTAAAATATCAGACTGTTTTTAGAGAAAAATATCCATCTCTTCGTTCAGAGGCTGAATTTATCTCCCAACCAGGAAGTCTTCCTGGTAAGATTTATGTAGCTGGCGATCCATCTATTTACTACTTCTCCAATCGGACTCAGGCAACATCACTACGTGGTTGGGCACTTGAATATTTCCTACCTGAGCAATGGACAAAACTTCTAGAAGAGTTAGATTCATCTAAGCCTCCTTATATCTTTATTGATTATATTCAGCAGCCTACTATCAACAAAAATTTTCCCAGAATGCTAGAATTTCTTCAGGGAAGATACCGTATTTTACGTCAAAATGATAACGGTATTTGGTATACCCTTTTGTAGACAAACCACTATAGCAATTCTGAATCATTCATGAGAAACAAGATCCCCGACAAGTTTTATAAAGTCGAGGATCTGCGGGTTGCAATTCTTTTAAAACCAGATAAATAAACTGTTTGTGTTGCTATAACTCTTACCAATCGCTTGCTTTAGTATCATCCCAGACTTCTAATTTCAAATCGCGGAGATAAGTTAACCCGCTTTGAATTTGTGCATCTGTTCCTTGTAGTTCAAGGTCAAACCAACCATCTCCGACAGCATTGGCTCCCAAAATTGCTGCCGTGATATTCACAATCAGTCCGTAGTCAGACACCAGGCGAGAAATAACAGGTTCCTGGTGATAATCTTTAGGAATTCTGAGTCGAATCCTTTTATTGGTAAGTGTATTGTCAGTAGCCATATCTGAGTTATTTCAATCCCTAATCGGGATTGGTACAGAACTACTCTTAACCCTAACGGTAATTTCCTGATAGGTACTAGGTAGCTCGTACCATGTCCCATGATTTGCTTGTATCCTATTCAAAAGATAACTATAATCGCTTGATTTTTCTATTCAACATCTTTAATGCGGGTTTTCTGTTCTAGAATCTCCTTCAGCACCAAGGTTACTACTGCTAACAACGCTAACAGTACAGCCGCAGAGAAAGCCGCTTCCGTTTCGTATTGTTTGTAAGCGTCTTCTACAAACAGTGGTAGGCTCTGGGTTTGGTCAGCAATGTTGCCAGATACCACTGAAACTGCTCCGAATTCACCCATTGCTCTGGCATTGGTCAAAATTAAACCGTAGAGTAAGCCCCAACGGATACTGGGTAGGGTGACGCGCAAAAATATCTGCCAATCTTTCGCACCTAGAGTTCTAGCAGCTTCTTCTTGATCCTTACCAAACTCTTCTAAAACCGGAATCACTTCCCGCGCCACAAAGGGCATACTCACGAAGGCTGTAGCCAGTACCATACCTGGAAAGGCAAAGATAATCTTGATATCATGGGCTTGAAGCCAAGGGCCAAACCAGCCATTCCGGCCGTAAAGTAGCACAATCATTAATCCTGCAACTACGGGCGAAATTGAAAAGGGCAGGTCAATTATGCTCAAAACTACGGCGCGTCCAGGAAATTTATGACGAGCGATCGCCCAAGCTGCACATAAACCAAATACCGTATTTAAAGGTAGAGAAATCACAGCTAATAACAGTGTCAGCCAAGCTGCATGGATAAAAGCTGGTCGCGTCAGGTTGGATAGAAACGGCCCAACACCCTTGCTGAAGGCTTGGACAAAAACGTTAATTGCTGGGATATATTGAACTAGGGCTAAATAGGCGATCGCTATCCCAATTAAAACTATTGGCACCCAACTCTTCTGCTCTTTAGGCTTGGCCGTATGTGTCTCAGATGCAGATGAGTGAAAACTTGGCTTATCTACTGTCATATCGCCTTGCCCATCCTTGTAAGAAATTAATTGCCAATAGCAGTACCAACGAAATTGATAGTAAAACTATGCCAATTACTGTTGCACCAGAATAGTCATACTGCTCTAACCGTTGGAAAATCAGCACAGGTGCGATTAAATCTTGATAGGGCGTATTGGAAGAGATAATCACAGTCGAACCATACTCTCCAACTGCACGAGAGAAACCCAAGGCAACACCAGTTAAAATTGTGGGAAATAAAGGTGGCAAAATCACTTTCCAGAAGGTCTGCCATTGAGAAGCACCCAGACACCAGGCGGCTTCTTCAATTTCATGTTCCATTTCCTGAAGCACGGGTTGTACAGTTCTCACAATAAAAGGTAGTGAGATAAATATCATTGCTACCGCTACTCCCGTGCGGGTAAAAGATACCTTAATTCCCAGTGGTGCTAGTAGCGAACCTAGCCAGCCGTTATCGCTGTAAACTGTTGCCAAGGTTAGCCCTGCTACGGAAGTTGGTAGTGCGAACGGTAAATCTACTGTGGCGTCAATCAAGCGCTTTAACGGAAAGTCGTAGCGAACCAGAACCCAAGCAATCAGAGTTCCAAATACGCCATTGAGTAAGGCAGCAAATATTGCCGTCACAAAAGTTACGTTATATGTTGCTAATGCGATATCACTGGTTGCGATCGCCCAAAACCTAGATGGAGGTTCTGTACTTGCTTTCAGAAACATCGCAGCTATGGGGACAAACAACATCACCGTCAGGTATGCAATGGTGATTCGCCAAGTCCAAGGAACTCGCCCCAATCTCTTCCAGAATGGCGTTTTGCGTTCAACTTCCACAGAAGGAGATACAGATGTCATAGTGAAAAATTCAAAATTTAAAATTCACAAGGAGCTTTTTGCCAGTGTTCGTATTGCTAATTCGTAATTCAAGCACAGACCAACTACTTTTAATTCTGGAGAAAAGAAAGTTGTGGAGTCAGAATTACGAATTACGAATTACGAATTACGAATTATTTTTTGGCTTGAATCTTGTCAAACACGCCCCCATCTGCGAAGAACTTCTTATCAATCGCTTCCCAACCGCCCAAGTCTGCAACTGTACCCAGAGTTTTCAGCTTGGGAAATTTGTCTGTGACTTCCTTCGTTTGAGCTAAAGTCTCATCCACAGGACGGAATCCCAATTTGACAAACTCTTGCTGTGCTTCTGGGCTATAGAGGTATTTCACAAAAGCTTCAGCAACTTCGCGGGTTCCGTGCTTATCGACGTTTTTATCTACTACCGCGATCGGATTGTCGATGGATATATTCACATCGGGAACGACATAATCAACCTTTTCGCCCTTTTGTTGTGCCAAAATAACTTCGTTTTCGTAGTTGATTAAGACATCTCCCTGCCCTTGCTTGGCAAATGTATCAGTAGCTTCCCGCGCATCTTTAGGCAAGATTGGCACATTTTTGTAAACTTTAGTCACAAATTCAGTAGCTTTAGCCTCATCGCCACCTGTTTTAATCACAGAGTCCCATAGTGCTAAGAAATTCCACTTAGCACCGCCGGAAGTTTTGGGGTTAGCAGTAATCAATTTTACACCGTCTTTGGCTAAATCTGCCCAGGTCTTGATGCCTTTAGGATTGCCGGAACGAGTGACTAATGCTGCCACCGATTTAGAGACAATACCATTGTTGGGAACTTCTTTCTCCCATCCTGGCTGAATCAATCCAGCCTTCTCAATCTTTGTGGTGTCTCCAGCTAATGCTAAGTGAACAACATCTGCTTCCAAACCATCGATAACGGCGCGAGTTTGGGAACCAGAACCACCATAGCTTTGCTTGAAGACGACAGTTTGATTACGATCTTTTTTCCACTGTTCTACAAACTTAGGAATAATTGCTTCGTGAGCGGCTTTGGTGACAGCAAAGGAAACTAAAGTTAGTTCAACATTATCTTTGCTTGCAGCCACAGGAGTAGCATTAGCAGCAGGGGTTTCAGAGGAAGAAGTACTCTCAGTTCCTCCACCAGAGCAGGCGGCAAGGGCTACACTCAATACAGTACCTACCAAAAAGAGTGATACAAAGCCTTTGAGCGAACTTAGTCTGAACCGATACGTTCTATTGAACGCGATCGCTTGTAACCTTTTCAGTGGGCGTTGCCACAAACTCATTCCATTTCCTCCACTAAATCTACAAATAATTGATGGGAATACAGTTATATTATGTTTATAATACTGGATGATTCCATATATCTAGTACAAACACCAAAAAACCTCGTATTCTTTATCAAGAATATGGTGATTCTACCAGTTCTGTGAGCAATTACAATGCTTTTACTTTCAACTATCAAATTGCGTAGGCGCAGCTCGCCGTAGGCATCGCAATTAGCTACTTGATGCATCAAGCAACTTGCTAGGGAATAGCGAATTTTTGAGGACAGTTTATTCTAACGATCGGCTTTACTCAACGTAGGGCAACAAAATCAAGTAATACCATTTCTGTATGAAGCTGCGCTAAATTATTCACAAGGGTGTATTTGGTACAAGTGTGATGGGTCTCAAATTGCAAGTTGAGATTAAACAGAGCCGAGAAGAATTGGAAAAAGCTGTTAAATAT